>NZ_JAEQCB010000013.1:510-130346 GCF_020738785.1 Microcoleus sp. PH2017_05_CCC_O_A
TCTTGCTGGCAAGAGTATAACTTCAGACATATTTTAGCGTTCGGCTGACAACTTAATGATTTTTATTATTTCCGGCTTCTGCGTACCATTAATCGAATTGGCGAAAATCATTGCTGGTTTTTGATAAAAAGCTATACTCTTTACCCTGTAAGCTTTTGATGTTAGATATTGACAGATTGTAGCAGCTTTCCAACAGAAAATTGTAGAGTTCGACATCGCCACAAGTCCGAAACTCTTACCACAGTTAGATACACAATTAAAGGCAGAGACTTCAATATGAAATAGCCAACAAAACTCTTGCTTGTCTCAAGCAGGACTTGTTTTATGGGAGGAATAACGAGTGAGTTTATAAGGCGAGCGATGGAATTTTGATCTGGTGCTGCATTTTTGGGAACTTCCCCAAAAAAGTGCCGTCACAGTATCAAAATTCACTATTTGCACAAACCCTAGGAGTGAAAATGAACGAAATGTCTGAGAAGCGAATTTATGGAATTCTTAACGCAGTGTCGCTGCTAGTGCTGACCTACTATGCAGCTAGTTCAATCAATTATCTTTTCCAAACTGACGCTCACATCTACAGCTACGACAGCCAGAGCTATGTCAACGGGTCACCAGCAGACTTAGAATCACACTGAGCGGGTAAATAGTACAGCTTGTCTATGAATGCCAACGATTTTTTCGGGAAATTGCTAATTGTTAATTTATTGTGTTCGAGCGCGTCGGAATTAGCAATTAGCAATAAATAATTGCTGAAAACTATAATTTATAAAATTAATTTTTTAAATATAGCTGTATTCCAACTTACCTAAGACTTAGGCAGCACTGACACTTTTACAAAGGGCTGCTATTGATTTGTTGTGGAAGGCTGCGTTGACGTGCTTCCCATGACAGAAAATATCTTATGCACGGGCCATTCCCACAGATAACTTGTGGGGATAACTCATTTCGGCCTCTAAAACCTTGCTGCTTAATGCTTTGGAGATAAATCTAGTGTTTTTGTTTTTTTGGGGAACTAATATTTTAACTGAACAGTCAGGTTGATTGAAGCGTACTAAGAAATGGCACTCTGTTAATTATTACGCAATCCTGACGATCGCAATTTGTGCGATCGATCATTATTTGCCATCTGGCGTGCAAGTTCTATCAAAGAGCATAGTCCCATTAAAAATGGTACATGAAAGCCTATAGCAGCCGGGTCAATCTGGGTCTCAACCGATGTCCCGTTTAATTGATGAAATCCCGTTGAAGGGAACAAGTAGAAAAAATAATTTAGGGGGGGAATGTAAATGACACAGGTAACTAATCCAACTCAGCCACAATCGGCAGTTGAAAATCGTGGGGGTGGACTTGATATTATCGGCACCCAAGGCGATAACAGGATACGTGGAACGATCGAAGAGGATATCATCCTAACTTTTGGGGGCAACGATATCATTGCTGGTGGCAGTGAGAATGACCTGATTTTTTCAGGAGGTGGCAATGATAGTGTGGGTGGTGGCAGCGACAATGATACTATCTACGCTGGTACAGGCAACGATGTAGTCGATGGTGGTAACGGCAACGACACACTCTTCGGCGGTAAAGGTTTCGATCTCGTCAACGGCGGTGATGGTGCTGATTTCGTCTCCGGAGATCGGGGCAATGACACGGTACTTGGCGGATCGGGTAACGATACTGCTTTGGGCGGTGACGGCAATGATATCGTCTTGGGCGGTGACGGCAACGACAGTCTGTTCGGCGGTCGAGGGAACGATACTGTCGATGGTGGGAGAGGGGATGACTTTATCTCTGGCGACAGAGGATCTGACCTTCTGACTGGCGGCGCCGGTAGCGATACGTTCTACTTTGCTGGTGTTGGTGGCGATTATGGAATTGACACAATTACCGACTTTAACCCCGGTGAAGATAAACTCAGTTTCGATCGCAATGCTTTCTCTGGTTTGGGTGGCTCTTTCGATGCTACCGACTTTATCGTGGTTGCTGGTTTTGCTCCCGGAAGCGCACCAGCAAATACTTTGAACAAGATCGTCTACGACCCGCAAAACGGTTTGTTGTACTACAATCCAGGTAACGGCGGAGTGAAGACTGTGGCTCAACTGCAACCGGGGCTCAATCTTAGCTCCACTGCTGTCAGCAAGAACAACTTCGAGCTGTTCTAGAAAAACTAGCTCTTGCCAGAACAGCACCGGACAGATTCCGGGGCTGTTCTCACGCGGCAGTCTGACAATTTTGAAGGCTTCAATCTTAAGAAAGTGATGCTATGTGCTTAAGTAATCGATCGCCAAATCGATCGCCAAAATATAAATAATCTTAGAGTATAAAAATCTCAAATCATAACTCTGGGGGTTCACGCCGATGGGCTGAATTTCCAGGGAATAATGTGCTGCTCAACAAATTTTATTTTTCGGGAACTCTGGGCGGAACTTAAAAGTCTCGTGATTCAGAGTCTACTGAAAAATCGCAACTCAGTTTAAGCTCGATTGCGGGCGATCGAACTTTCGGGCGATCGACAGTTGCCAAGGACTGCGGTGCAATTTCTCAATCTTGAGAGCAATTAATTTATCGCGCTTGGCTTTCATCGTGAAAGCTTACCGAGGGATAACCGCTCCCATGCTCCCGATGAAGTAAGAAGCAAATGTCTAGACTTGTCTAGGATTTGTATAGCAGCATACTCCCATTAACAAATGGTCTATGTGTATTTCTGGCTACAGTTTAAAAAATAAGTAGCCGCACCCAAGGTACGTATGGTAGACTCACAAACGTTTAAGTGGAATATTTTCGTGCTAGAGGAGGGAGTGATGGAGCCGAGAGTCCAAGGCAGAAAACAACTGATACTTGCTGCTCAACGAATACAAGATTCAACTCGCGGTTCCCGGCTCCCTGCTGACCAAAAATTTGGGATACAAGCCCCGTCCTTTTAGGACGGTTTTAATTGTTCCTAATTTTATTGGCAAAGCCTGTAATATAACAACACTCAAAAGATTTCTAGGCCCAAGACGCGTTGAAACAGCTACGATGCGGGCAAACTTAGAGACGGCTATAAGGGCAATGGTTAGCTCCAACCGTAGGATAGCAGAGTAAAAAGTCGCCATAGGGCATTGGGAGACTCTAAACGGACGCAGAGACAGAGTAAGACTACGACCAGCATCAGTCGATGAAGCGTCAAGAATCACCGCACTTTTAGGGCGGTGAGTATGTCAAAAATTAAATTACATGACAGCTTATAGCAGCCGGGTCAATTAGGGTCTCAACCGATGTCCGGTTCGATTTATTGAATCCCTTTGGAGGGAAAAGTGTATTGTAGAAAAGTGATTCATCTTTTAGGAGGAGTGTAAATGACACAGGTAACTAATCCAACACAACCAGCAGTTTCTTTGCCAGGAGCTGGCGGCTCCAGTGTTGTCGGCACCACAGGCGCAAACAGATTAAGTGCAGGCAATCTCAACGATATCATCCTGACCTTTGGGGGCGATGATGTCATCGCCGGTAACGGTGGGGACGACATCATTTTTTCCGGTGGCGGCAATGACAGTCTCGGCGGCGGCAGCGGTAACGATGCCCTCGTTTCAGGCAGTGGCAACGATGCTGTCTCTGGTGGTGACGGCGATGATAGAATCTTTGGCGGCAAAGGGAATGACCAGCTCGACGGCGGTGCTGGCAATGACTTGGTTTCTGGAGACAAAGGCAACGATCTCGTACTCGGCGGAACTGGTAACGATACCCTGTTCGGCGGCGAAGGCAGCGATACTGTCAGCGGTGGCGATGGCAACGATACCCTCTGGGGCGGTAAAGGCAGCGATACTGTCGATGGTGGCGCTGGCAATGACTTTATCTCTGGCGACAGAGGCAGCGATGTCCTGACTGGCGGTGCTGGCAGCGACACGTTCTACTTCGCCACCTCCGCCGCTACCGGCACATTAGACGGCATAGACACGATCACTGACTTTACACCGGGTGAAGATAAGATTCGCTTGAAGCAGGGCGGTGTGTTCGCTGGTTTGGGCACCAGCTTCGAGGCGAGCGAGTTTGTCGTCGTTTCTGGTTTCAGCGCCAGCAGCCCAGGATCCACCAGTAACAAGTTGATCTACGACCCGACAAACGGTGCGTTGTTCTTCAACGGTGGCAACGGAGTGTTACAGGTTGCTCAGTTGCAGCCTGGCCTGACTATTACCTCGAACAACTTCGAGCTGTTCTAAAACAACTGGCGGTTGTGGGGCGACACCGGATTTTATCCGGGGCTGTTCTCACAAAAGCTGATAGTTTGAAAGGATTTCAACCTCATTCTGCCAACAGCGGGGTGAGGTTGAAATATTCAGTGGCTCAAGTGAAGCAAGGGCATTAAAAAAAATCGACCAACACCGATCGACCGAATTAATATTTTGCCCGATCGCACAAAATATAAATCAAGACCCTTGGGTTAAGCCAGATCCCCCCTTAGCTTGCCCCCTACTCCCCCTTAAAAAGCAGGGTGGTTTTATTGTGGTAACACAAATTAGGTACGTAGTTGCGCTTGGGCGCTCTTTCCTAATCTTATAAAGAGCGCTGAAGCGCAACTACGTACCTTCGCCCAAGCGTGAGCCAATCTTTGAGCGATAATTTTGGTAGTTTCAGATTTCTTTTCCCGACAATAAAACCACCCTGCCTAGCCCCCCTTAAAAAAGGGGGGGACAAGAACTTCATCAAAGTCCCCCTTTTTAAGGGGGATTTACGAGGATCTCCGGGTAATAAAAATTGTGAACCCGATCGCCTAAAATATAGATAGTCTGAAAATATCAAACTTTCAAATCAGAATTTATAAGTTTTCCTGAAGCGGTAAAGCAACCGCAACTGCACGGCAAGCAATGACCACTCAAGAATACATCCGGCAAGCCCAAGTTTATTTGAAGCAGGGAAAGTTAAGTCAGGCGATCGATTTTTGCCATCAGGCGATCGAACGACAGCCATTTTCGCCGCTAGCTTACACCACTTTAGGCGAAATCCTCGAAGCGAGCGGAGATCCGACGGCAGCAAGAGATGCTTTTGTGCAAGCTTTGGAGATTTCGCCAACGTTTGTGCTGGCCCATGCTTACTTGGGTCAACTTTACAGTGAGTATTGCTGGCTGGATGAGGCGGCTTTTCACTACGGCAAAGCTCTGGAGTTGAAGCCAGACTGGCCGGAGTTAAATTATAACTTGGGAAATGTTTTTCACAATCAGGGTAATTTGTTGGGGGCGATCGACTGTTACCGAAAGGCGATCGCCCAAAAACCCGATTATTTACTTGCTGTATTCAATCTGGCTGTGGTTTTAAATGAAAATAATCAGCTAGAAGCGGCAATTGATAGCTACCGTCAGGCGATCGCCCTCGGGCCCGATTATGTAGAAGCTTACAGCAATTTGGGCGTGATTTTGCTGAAGGAAGATCGCCCTGCTGAGGCGATCGAGATTTACCAGCGGGCGATCGAGATTAAGCCGGAGTGGGCAACGCCGCACAATAATTTGGGCCAGGTGTTCCACGAAAAAAGTCCCGAAAAGGCGATCGCATCTTACCGTCGCGCGATCGAGCTAGCGCCGGAGATGGTTTTGGCTCACTACAATCTAGGGAAAGCTTGGCAATTGCAGGGGGAACATTTGGCGGCGGTTGCTTGTTTCGATCGGGTAATCGAACTCAATCCCCAACATATTTCGGGCTATACGGACGCCGGATTTTCTTTGATGTTTTTGGGCAAAATTGCCGAAGCCATGCCTTATTTTCAGCAGGCGGTAGCTCTCAAGCCAGAATTTGTTGAGGCTTACTGCCGTTTGGGAGAAACGAGGCAAGTTGCCACTGTAGAGGATGATGAGTTGTCAAGGGCGATCGCTGCGTGCGATCGATTTCTGAAAGCGCTAACTGGAAGCAAGAAGGAAGAAGGAACAAGGAACAAGGAACAAGGAAAAGCGAACAAGGAAGAAGGAAGATTTATTACCGATGCCCAATTCCCAATTCCCGATGCTCAATTCCCAATTCCCGATGCCCAATTCCCAATTCCCGATGCCCAATTCCCAATTCCCGATGCCCAATTACCGATTGGTGAAATATGCGATTATTTAGCAGAAATTTACCTGCATTTAGGGAATGCTTTAACAGAGTATGGCGGATATGAATCAGCCGCTGCTTATTATCAAAAAGCTTTGCAAATTCAGCCCAAAAATGCAGAGCTTTACTGGCGGCTGGGAAATTGCTTGGCCCAGCAGCACCGATTCGGCCCGGCAATTGTCGTTTACCGCATGGCTTTGAAAATTCAACCAGCTTTACCTCATGTTTATTTTGAGTTAGCGAAACTGCTGGAAAAACAGGGACGCTTGGAAAGGGCGATCGATTATTATCAACAGGTTTTAGAGTTGCAATTGCACGGGTATGGAGACCCCAAACAGTGGGAGAAACAGACTTTTATATCCTCAGAAAGCAATTATTTAGAACGTCCGCGCGGTATTTATTTATCGAGTTGGGATTGGCTGGTTAATGCTAAGTTGGATGCTGGCAATTATGTGGAAATTGTTTGGGAATCTGCAACAGAAGCCAGGGTAGAAAATATTCAGACTTCTAAATTTTCTGTTAATTCGCAGTTGGCAAATTCCGATTGTGCCGGTTTAACTTGCGGGCTGTGTTTGCACAGAATTTCTAAGTGGTTCGATCCGGTGCATTTGGGTTGGGGAGTTTGCCGTTTGTCTAACTCGCAGCCGATACCTGTGGATTCCCCAAAAACTTTTGTCGCACAGATTCCCAACGGGCGAGTTTGGATTGTGCCGCAGCAAAATTATTGGCTGATTTGCAAGGCGATTGCTGTCATGACTCCTGATAATTATTTGCTGGCTGATGTGTCGAGAGATTATCCGGGTTTGTTGCCGGGATGCGAGAAGCATGATATCAGAAAACATAGCGTTTTTAAGTTAGAATCCTTTCCACCTTTAAAGCAGATAGACGGCAGCGTGGCGGTGCTTTCTGGTTTATCGGGAAATGTCTATTTTCATTGGATGGTGGACGTTTTGCCGAGGATAGAATTGCTGCGGCGCAGCGGTAGGGATTTGGCGGAAATTGATTGGTTTTTGGTGAATAGTTGTCAGCACGAATTTCAACGGGAAAGTCTCCGGATTCTGGGGATTCCCGAGGAAAAGGTTTTGGAGAGCGATCGCATTCCTCACCTGCAAGCAACAGAGTTAATTGTACCTTCTTTTGCGGGATATTTGGGCTGGCCGTCCGGATGGGCGATCGATTTTTTGAGGCGGGAGTTTCTCAAGGGAATTATACCTGGTTCAAGTTATCCAAAGCGCATTTACATCAGTCGCAGCAAAGCCAGATATCGCAGAGTTTTGAACGAGGAAGATGTGGTTGAGGTTTTGGCACGATCGGGCTTTGTTTCTATTTTACCTGAGTCGATGTCTTTGGCAGAGCAAATTGCTCATTTTTACCATGCTGAGGTGATAGTTGCTGCCCACGGTAGCGGGTTAACAAATACGATTTTTGGTAAATCTGGAACTAAAGTAATTGAGTTGGTGTCGCCTCATTATATCAGTCATTATTACTGGGGAATTAGTCAATATTTGCAGTTGGAACATTACTTTTTAGCTGGTGAGGCTTTTGAATGTTATCCTATTAGACAGTTAATGTATCAAAATTCGCTGACTGAGGATATTTTGGTGAACTTGAGTTCGCTGAAAAGGATGGTTGAAGTAGTTGGTTTGCGTTAGCTGGCGTCTGGAGTAAGTTTATTTATGCCCTCGATTGAGAAGATGGAAAAAGCAGCGGTTGATTTGAATCGGCAAGCAGAAGTTTATTTGGTTGAAGGAAGGTTGAATGAGGCAGTTGCTGCTTGCGAGTCAGCGCTGAAAATTGAACCGAATTTGGCGGTGGCTTGTCAGACACTTGGGAAGGTAATGCAGGTTCAAGGTGAAGTCGAGCAGGCTAAACAGTGGTATGAAGCGGCACTGGATCGCAATCCGAATTTGCCGGAAGTGTATGCTAATCTAGGCAGTTTGTATTCTCAAGGAAAACAGTGGGAAAAGGCGATCGCCAGTTGTGAAAAAGCGATCGCCCTAGCACCGAATTTTGCCGCGGCTTATCGGCTGTTGGCGAAAATTTGGATGCAGTTGGATCGGCGAGCACAGGCGGCAGACTGTTGGTATCAAGCTTTCAAGATCGAGCCAAATTGGGCAACGGCTGAGGAATACGTCACTCTGGGAAATAGTTTAGTTGAATTGGGAAAGCTCGATCGCGCTACTGAGTGTTATTCGCAGGCAATTGAACTAGACCCGCAACTGGCAACAGCTTATCACAATATGGGCGAAATGCTGGTCGCACAGAAACGGTGGGATGAGGCGATCG
The DNA here is from genome assembly GCF_020738785.1 of Microcoleus sp. PH2017_05_CCC_O_A. Taxonomy (NCBI): domain Bacteria; kingdom Bacillati; phylum Cyanobacteriota; class Cyanophyceae; order Oscillatoriales; family Microcoleaceae; genus Microcoleus; species Microcoleus sp. PH2017_05_CCC_O_A. Next base: position 8,851 of record NZ_JAEQCB010000013.1, read on the forward strand.
CCAATTACCGACAAGCCATTGCCATCAATCCAGATTCTTTTGAATCTTACCACAGCTTGGGTCAAACTTGGGCAGAGCGAGGAGAAGGCGATCGGGCGATCGCCTGTTACCGCAAAAGCATTGAACTCAATCCTAATTATGCTCGTGCTTACCTTGGTTTGGGCAATGTTTTTGTGCAGAAAGGTGAGTTTGATGAAGCTATTCAATGTTACCGCCAGACTCTGGCAATTAATAATAATTCCTATTGGGCGCATAATTATCTAGGAGAAGCTTTTGCTCACAAAAAGCTGTGGCAAGAAGCTGTTATTTCCTACCGCAAAGCGATCGAACTAAATTCAGATATTCCTTGGTTTTATTGCAATTTGGGAATTGCCTTAACCTGCGAAAAATCCTGGGATGAAGCTGTTGCTGCTTTCCTGCGCGCGATTCAACTTGAACCTAATTTGAGAGGAATTAATCAGAGGTTGGGATATGTTTTGCGGAAGCGCAGTGAATCGGGGTTAGACAGCACAATCGCAACTTTCTGTCAAGGTATTGAGGCACTTGGTAGCGGGGAATTTTTCCATAAATTGCTAAAAATTGAGTTAGATGGAGCTGATTTTTTTATAAATTTAGGCAATAGTTTAGCGAAACAGAAGCAGCTCGAAGGTGCGATCGTATTTTATAGCATGGCCGTGCAGATTGAACCCAATGCTGCGGAAGTTGTCGCGCAACTCAAGGAAGTTCGCGCGCAACAACAGGAGTTATACGTACAAATTGCTAATTACCGCAGCCAAATTGCGATCGATCCGACTAATTCTAAGGCTTACAATGATTTAGGCAATATTTTACCGCAATTAGGGGAATTGGAAGAAGCGATCGTTTGCCATCAACAAGCGAGCGCATTGAGGGGTTGGCCTGAGTGTGCACAGAAAGATTATCAATTTACTCAAGATTGGTTTACCCACAATATTCCTATTTGGCAACGGCACTTGCAGCCGCTTACAGGAATTGCAGATTTTCAAGTGGTGGAAATCGGTAGTTTTCAAGGAATGTCGGCTTGCTGGCTGCTAGATAATATTTTAACTCATCAGACTGCCAAAATCACTTGCATCGATTTATATTTTCAAGAAACTTTTAAGGGCAATATTGTTAAAACGGGGGTTGGTGAGAAGGTAATTGAATTGGAAGGTTACTCTCAAGATTTATTAGTAAACTTGGATTCAGAATTTTACGATATTGCTTACGTTGACGGCTGTCACAAACCCACCAGCGCTCTGCAAGATGCGATTTTATCTTGGAGGTTGGTGAAAGTTGGGGGATTGATGATTTTTGACGATTATCAGTTTACGTTTCCCGACAGCCCGGAGCAAGATACTAAAATCGGCATTGATGTTTTTCTGGAGATGTTTGGAAGTCAGTTAAAATTAGTCCACAAAGGCTATCAACTGATTGTTAAAAAAATCGGCAATGAAAGTTTGGGCGAGGAGCAAACTCTTTTGTCTCTGGGTTGGGAAAAGTTGGGGAATATTGCGGCAGATGCAGGTTATGTGGATGAGGCGATCGAACGGTATCAAACAGCTATTAAAATTAAGTCTGGCAACTACTCAACTTACCACAAGTTGGGCAAAAGTTTGCAAGAAAAAGAAATGTTCGAGCGAGGTGCGGCGGCTTACCAACAGGCGATCGCACTCAACCCTAATTTTAGCTGGTCTTACCACTTTTTGGGCGAAACTTGGCAGGTGATTGAGCAATACGGCGAAGCTGCTGCTGCTTACCGCAAAGCCATTGAATTAAATCCAAATTTTTGTTGGACTTACAACAATTTAGGCGATGTGCTGATGGAGCTTTCTGAGTGGGAGGAGGCTGTTGTTAGTTACCGCAAGTTAATTGAGTTAAATCCCGATTTTTGTTGGTCTTACGACAGGTTGGGCAAGGCTTTAATTGCAGTGGAAAATTGGGAAGAGGCGGCCGCGGCTTACCGCAAAGCTATTGAATTAAATCCCGATGATTGTTGGCTGTACAATAGTTTGGGGGAAGTTCTGGAATCACTAGAAAATTGGTCAGAAGCAGCGGTTGCTTTTGCTCGTGCTGTTGAGCTAGAACCCGAGCACAGTTGGCTGTACAAGAAGCTGGGCGATGCGCTGCGGGAGCAAGGGGAACTCGAAAGGGCGATCGCAATTTACGAGCAAGGCATCAATGTGGGACAAGGCAATATCTAACTTGGTTCAAACCCTGCAAATCAAACCAGATTTGTTTGGAATTTACTATCATATCGCTTATACTTTGGAACAACAAGGAGAAGTCGATCAAGCTGACATCATCAGATTAGGCTATAAAATGCTACCGTTGAGTTTTCTCCAAAAACACTGTGGATTTACTGACGACTTAGCAGTTACAGCAGAGTCAGAACCGAACATTACTTGCATTGACATCTATCCTGCAAGTGAAATCAATTTATCCGATTCCAGAACAATCCATAGCAACAGCAAATGTTGGCAAGATGAAATCTTTTATATCAAAAAATCTTTTGTTGCTACCATACCAAAAGGACGAGCTTGGGCAGATATTGCTACTACCGCCGTCATCACTTCAGACAATAAACTTGTCTCTCCCGTCGAACACATCGAGGGAAATGTAGCTTTTTTATCCGCTCGCTGGGGAGGCGCAGCTTATTTTCACTGGATGTTTGATGTGGTTACACGGTTCGAGCTTTTGCAGCGCTGCGGATTGATAGACACTATTGATAAGTTTGTTATCAATGCTTGCGATTTGTCTTATGAAAAAGAAAGTTTAAATACTTTAGGAATTCCACTAGATAAAATTTTAGAAAGTCGCTACCTGCCTCACTTTACAGCGGACAAATTAATAGTTCCTTCAATTTGTGATGGTGGTTCGGGAACCTCTAAATGGAAATGCGAATATCTGAAACGAATATTTTTAAATCAAGATAATTCCCAAAATACAAAATATTCAAAACGAATTTATATCAGTCGAAATCGAGCATCCTATCGGCGAATAGTCAATGACGAAGAGGTTGTCGCCTATCTAGAAAAAATTGGGTTTAGTACAGTTAAGTTAGAAATGATGTCGGTAGCGGAACAAGCAGCCTGTTTGGCTGCGGCTGAGGTAGTTGTCGCACCCCACGGAGGTGGATTGACTAATTTAGTTTTCTGCACTCCGGGAACTAAAGTAATTGAGATTTTTTCTCCGATTTATGTGCCAACTTGTTTTTGGACTATTAGTAATTTGTGTGAGTTGGAACATTACTATTTAATTGCTGAATTGTTTGATGACCAAACTCATAAATATTCGGGACATAAAGATATGCGGGTGGATATGAACTCGCTAGAGAAGTTAATGAATATTGCAGGAGTTGTGCATGAATAGTCACGATTACCACAAGTTGGGTAATTCCTTGCAAGAAAGCGGTGAGTTTAATGATGCTGTTGCTGCTTACCGCAAAGCTGTTGAATTAAATCCAGATTTTTCGTGGTCTCATCACAGTTTGGGCGATGTTTTGTTGAAACTAGAACGCTGGGAGGATGCTGTCGCGGCGTACAAAAAAGCTGTTGAGTTAAATCCAGATTTTTCGTGGTCTTATCATAATTTGGGTGATGCTTTACTGAAACTCGAATGCTGGGAGAATGCTGTCGCTGCTTACCGCTGCGAGATTGCACTCAACTCAGATTTTGCTTGGTCTTTTTACAATTTAGCCAACGCTTTAACTAAACTTAAAGAGTGGGATGAAGCTATTGTCGCGTATTTAAAAGCTATTCAAATTGACGGAAATTTGCCGGGAATTTACGAGAAGCTTGGATATGCTCTCGGACAAACAAAGTCTGACTCAAAGTCATTATCACAACAATTTCAATTGCAAGTTACACCGGAAAATTTGCAGTTTTATTTACAGTTAGGAAAGAATTTAGCAAAGCGCGATCGCCCAAAAAGCGCAACAATTATTTACCAAACAATCTTGACAATTATCCCAGATTGTGGGGTGTCATCAGCAGACTTGGAGCGGTTGTTACAGGAGCAGCAAAAGTGCGTTAGCGAAGCCATCGAGTGCGATCGCGCTTTAGCCTCAGCCCGCGCCACAGTCGCCCAAAAACCGGATGATTGCTGGTCTTATTACAATTTAGGTGCGGTTTTGAGCCAGCAAAAATATGGGGAGGAAGCGGCGGCGGCATTTTTGCAAGCAATGGCAATAAATCCCGATCTTCCTTGGTGGTTTTATTACAATTTGTGGGAAGTTTTGATTCAGCAAAACAAGCTGGATCGAGTTGAGAACTTTTGCCGAGAAGTTGTTGATGCTCAACCGGAGGCTTTTTGGCCTTATTTGAATTTGGGAGAAGTTTTGACGAGGCAAGGCAAAATTGCTGAGGCGATTAGCTGTTATCAAACTGTCAGTTACAAACAAATTTTTGCATCTGTTATTAATAAAAGAACAAGCAATGTAGCTGTGGCAGAAAATACAGAGACAGGCAAGATGCCTGTGCCACAAAATATGGAGACAGGCAAGATGCCTGTGCCACAAAATACAGAGACAGGCAAGATGCCTGTGCCACAAAATTGGAACTTAAAACCAGTCAAATTTCCTAAGTTTATAATTATTGGTTCTCAGCGCTGCGGGACGACTTCTCTGTATACTTATTTAGCTGAACACCCGCAAATTTTGAGTCCGATTAAAAAGGAGATGGATTTTTTCTCCTGGCACTTCCACAGAGGGATTGATTGGTATTGGGCGCATTTTCCCCTAATGCCGCCCGGAGAGGAGTTTGTAACGGGTGAGGCAAGTCCCAGTTATTTTGACTTTCGGGAAGCGCCGGAACGTCTCTACAGCGCGTGTCCAGAGGCGAAACTGATTGTGCTGTTGCGAAATCCGGTCGATCGCGCGATTTCTCATTTTTACCGCTTAAAGGGCCTAAACTGGGAAGGGCGATCGCTCGATCGGGCAATTAGCGACGAAATCGAACGGTTGAATCAAAACCCAGAATACATCATCGGCGAAGAACCTGGGAATTACTTAGCTCGCGGTAGGTATATAGAATTTATTAAAAATTGGCTGGCTTTCTTCCCCCGAGAACAGTTGTTAGTTTTGCAAAGCGAAGATTTGTATGCAGGTGCGGCGGCGACTGTACAGCAAGTTTTAGCATTTTTAGATTTACCGGAATATCAATTGTCTGAATACCAAAATGCTAATCCTGGTTCTTATCAGCGGGTAAATGAGTCAGTTCGCGAGCTGTTGAGTGATTATTTTAAACCTTACAATCAGGAATTAGAGGAGTATTTGGGGCGGAAATTTGATTGGAAATAAGATAACACGGCGGTTGAAACCGCGTCTATAAAAACAAAACCTGCCTCCGCAGGTTGAATAAAAGGCGATTAAATTTGGGTTGTTCTCTTCAGTCTGCGGAGGCAGACATCGTTTGTGTAGACGCGGTTTTAACCGCCGTCTGCTAACAAAACCTGCGACTCGACTTCGCTCGCCGAATACCAAAGGCGATTAAATTTGGGTTGTTCTCTTCAGTCTGCGGAGGCAGACATCGTTTGTGTAGATGCGGTTTTAACCGCCGTCTGCTAAAATTAGAACAACTTGTAAGGAGGTAATACTAATGCTGACAATCGAGCTAGATACATTACTTAAACAACAAGCACTCCAACGCCAAGATCCTGAAGAGCGCTACATCACGGATAGGGTGAACTGGGAAGAATACGATACAGTGCTAAATCGAATTGGAGATGCTGCGGGATATCGAGTTACTTATTTAGATGGGCTTTTAGAAATTATGTCACCTTCTCGTCGCCATGAAAATGGTAAAACTCGCATTGGGAATTTGCTGGAAATTTATTTTGTAGAAGCTGACATTGAATATTTCCCTTTTGGGTCTACAACTCTGCGGCAAGAGGAAAAAAGTGGCGGTACGGAACCGGATGAAGCTTACTGTATTGGCACAGATAAAGAATTTCCCGACTTGGTAATTGAAGTGATTGTTACCAGTGGCAGCATCAATAAACTAGAACTCTACAGAAGGTTGAATGTGCGAGAGGTTTGGTTCTGGCGAAATGAGAGATTTTCGATCTACCATTTGCGAGAAGAGATTCCGGTTGAGTTTGTATCAAACTGCGGTTATGAATTGATCGCAAACAGCGAATTGCTACCAGAACTTGATATCGAGATGTTGACAGAATGTGTCAAAAATCCTCACCCGCTAGCAGCAGCAAAGGCATGGAGGCGAAATTTGCGATCGAACTAAGGATCGCGAATTAAATAATTTACACATATTTGTGGGATGGGCGTCCCGCCCGTCCTTTCTGGACGGGCGGGACGCCCATCCCACAAGAACAATAAAAAATGTAAGTTATTTAATTTTCATTCCTAAACAGCAATTTTTCAATCTTATCCATGGGTGCATCTCACCTTTGAAGAGGGCGAAGCATGACCGCATATAAGTTATTAGTTATCATCCCATATTGACTACGGTCATGCTTCGCCCCTACAAACATATTTGCCAAAAGCCAGATGCACCCTGCTCGATCGCCAAGCTGTCGCAAAGACGAGCAACTGACTCGCGCGCACCCAGCAGTCCCAAGAAAAAACCCACTGCCCTTGACAAGTCATACTCGTTATGAGTACGCTATAACAAGCAAAGGAATTTAACCCAAGTACCGAAGGATTCAAAATCATGCTGACGAACCACGAAGGTCAAAGAGTACCCAAAGTCACGTTTCGCACTCGCAAGGACAACGAGTGGGTGGATGTCACCACCGATGATTTGTTTGCAGGCAAAACTGTAGCAGTGTTTTCTCTGCCGGGAGCTTTTACTCCCACTTGTTCGTCAACGCACCTCCCTGGCTACAACGAATTGGCCAAAGTTTTCAAAGCAAATGGCGTAGATGAAATCGTTTGTATTTCCGTCAACGACACTTTTGTAATGAACGAGTGGGCAAAAGACCAAGAATCAGACAATGTGACGTTAATTCCCGACGGTAACGGTGAGTTTACCGAAGGCATGGGAATGCTGGTAGATAAAACTGATTTAGGCTTTGGGAAGCGGTCTTGGCGTTATTCGATGGTAGTCAAAGATGGCTTGGTTGAAAAAATGTTTATTGAACCGGAGGAACCGGGCGACCCTTTCAAGGTTTCCGATGCCGAGACGATGCTGCACTACATCAACTCCGCAGCAGCTAAGCCGAAGGTAGTTTCGCTGTTTACAAAAATGGGCTGTCCTTTCTGCGCCAAGGCTAAGAAAATGCTGACTGAAAAGGGCTTGGATTATGAAGAAATCGTCTTGGGCCGGGATGTCACAACCCGATCGCTCCGGGCGGTGACTGGCGCTACAACCGTGCCGCAAGTGTTTATCGACGGCAAGTTGATCGGCGGTTCCGAAGCTCTAGAGTCTTATTTGGCAACTGCTTAGTTAGGGAAAAATACTTAGGCTGCGGGTTGGCAGCGCACACCTTACTCTGTTGTTGTAGGTGTACGCTGCCAACCTGCAACCGTCTTTAGGAATATATATCGCCATTCCCAGAGTTCGATCGCACCATTGATCCATTCTCGTGTAACAATTATTTGTGAAGTAATATTAAAAAAATCAGAAATGGGAGTGAACGATCGTGGATTTAAGCCTCGTAGCGTCAAATATCTTAAATCCACCAGTATTAGCATTTTTCATGGGAATGCTGGCGATTTTCCTAAAATCTGACTTAGAAATTCCTGCGCCCATCCCGAAACTGTTTTCGCTGTACCTGCTGTTTGCGATCGGATTTAAAGGCGGCGTCGAACTGTCCCGAAGCGGAATCAACCAGCAAGTCGCCCTGACAATCTTCGCAGCGATGCTGATGTCAGCGCTAGTACCAGTTTATACTTTCTTCATACTGAAGATCAAACTCGACTCCTACAATGCCGCGGCGATCGCCGCCACCTACGGTTCCATCAGCGCCGTCACCTTTATCACCGCAACTTCGTTCCTAAAAGAACTAGGAATCGACTTTGACGGTTACATGGTAGCAGCGCTAGCATTAATGGAATCCCCTGCAATTATCGTCGGTCTAATTCTGGTGAGTGTATTCGGTGGAGAGGAAGGAAAACGCGAAATAGTTTGGTCAGAAGTGCTGCAAGAAGCCTTCCTCAACAGTTCAGTTTTTCTGCTAGTCGGCAGCCTCATTATGGGCATTCTGACAGGAGAACACGGTTGGGAAGTTATGAGTCCATTTACTCAAGATTTGTTTTACGGGGTTCTGACTTTTTTCTTGCTAGACATGGGTCTGGTTGCTGCTAGCAGAATTAAAGATTTGCAAGAAACAGGAATTTTCCTGATCGCCTTTGCAATCCTAATTCCTATAGTTAATGCAGCAGTTGGTTTACTGATAGCAAAATTAATCGGAATGCCGCAGGGAGATAGCCTGTTATTTTCGGTATTGTGTGCGAGTGCTTCTTACATCGCAGTACCAGCAGCAATGCGGCTGACAGTTCCCGAAGCTAACCCCAGCCTTTACATTTCAACAGCCTTAGCAGTGACGTTTCCGTTTAACATCGTTGTAGGCATTCCCATGTATTTATACGCAATCAATATGTTTTGGATGTGAACTTATGGACGCAGTTAAAAGGATAGAAATTTTTGCGAACTCGGTGGAGCTCCCAAAGATTTTAGACGGTTTAGACAAAGCTGGCGTCCCTGGTTATTCGGTGATTCGCGGTGTCGCCGGCAAAACCACTAGGGGACGCAAATCGGACGATTTAGCAATGAGTATGCTGGATAATATTTATGTGCTGGCTTTCTGCGAGCCCGATAAAATATCGGCAGTTGCAGAAAATATTAGACCGGTGCTAAATAAGTTTGGTGGTGCTTGTTTTATTTCGGATGCAGTGGAATTGCTCACTACTAAGTGCGTTGGGTAGTCAGTTGACAGTTGACAGTTGACTGTTGACTGTTGACTGTTGACTGTTGACTGTAGTCAGTAGTTATTAGTAAGTAGTTACTGATTATTGGCAGATATAGTCTTTGTCAAAAAGATGAGGTACGTTGTTGGGCTTGGGCCCTATACGTCTAAGCGGTTATACAAGCCGCCAGTCATACCTCATTTTTCTGAGAATCGCTATATTCAAAAATAACAAATAACAATTGCCAACTGCCAACTACCAACTGTCATTAGAAACCCGGTTTATTTAATAAACCGGGTTTCTGAATATATAGCCTTTCTCAAAAAGATGAGGTATAACTGACAGCCCACATAACTCTTAAACTAAGAGGGCTGAAGCCCAACAACATACCTCATTTTTCTGAGAACCGCTATATAGCCTTTCTCTGAAAAGTGAGGTGCCCATTTTGCGATCGAAAGCTTGATACTATAAGGGTTGCAGCATACCTCGGCATACCTCATCTTTCTGAGAAACGCTATATAGCCATTTCACATTATCAAAATCGGCCATTGCTCCTACATAAAATCGGATTGAGCTTTTACATAAGTTTTTTTTAATTAATTTAGAGTAATTTAATCAACGATAATGTGATAAAAATCTGTGTTGATTATAGCAATTTTACAATTTTAAAATCATCAGCGATCGGTCATTAGCCAGCGGTCATTTCAGGATTAATTGCATTTCGCCGCCCGCACCAAATTCAGAATTCTTAAGATATAGAAAAGAATCAGTAGCCCAAATCCGTTAGCGTGGTAAATTCTAAGCCACAACAGGCTATCGCGCGATCGACTAGCGATATTTTCAATAGGAGTTTAAACATGGCTGCATTAAAAGTCGGCATCAACGGATTTGGTCGCATCGGACGGCTAGTCATGCGTGCCGGCATCAAAAACCCGAACATCGAATTTGTCGGTATTAACGACTTAGTTTCGCCAGAAAACCTGGCTTATCTTTTCAAATACGACTCTACCCACGGTATTTATGACGGCGAAGTTGAAGGGAAACCAGACGGGATTGTCGTTGACGGACGTTTTATTCCGTGCACTTCGATTAGAAATCCGACTGAATTGCCGTGGGGTAAAGCGGGTGCGGATTATGTTGTAGAATCTACCGGATTGTTTACGGATTTTGACGGCGGTTCAAAACATTTGACGGCGGGAGCAAAACGAGTAATACTTTCCGCACCGACTAAAGATCCAGAAAAAGTTCCAACTTTTCTAGTAGGCGTCAACCACCACAAATTTGACCCGGCCACAGATACTGTTGTTTCTAATGCTAGCTGCACTACTAATTGTCTAGCACCAATTGCCAAAGTTATTAATGATAATTTTGGTTTGGAAGAAGGTTTGATGACGACTGTTCACGCGATGACTTCTACTCAGCCAACTGTAGACGGGCCCAGCCAAAAAGATTGGCGGGGAGGACGCGGTGCGGCTCAAAATATTATTCCTTCTTCGACTGGTGCGGCGAAAGCTGTTAGTTTGGTGTTGCCGGAATTGAAAGGAAAATTGACGGGTATGGCTTTGCGGGTGCCGACTCCAGATGTGTCTGTGGTTGACCTTACTTTCAAAACGGGGAAGGAAACTAGCTATAAAGAAATTTGCGAAGCTATGAAGAAAGCTTCTCTTGGCGAACTGAAAGGTATTCTTGGATATACTGAGGATGCGGTGGTTTCGACGGATTTTCAGGGCGATGCCCGATCGAGCATTTTTGATGCAGGTGCGGGTATTGAACTGAATTCTAAGTTTTTTAAGGTCGTTTCCTGGTATGACAACGAGTGGGGTTATTCTAACCGCGTCATTGATTTGATGATCTCGATGGCCGAGAAGGACGGAATTTTGGGTAAGTAGTATTGTAGGGTGGTTCGGCGGGGCGATCGAATGCGAACACGAATAAATCGAGATTTTCCCGCGCCGAACCTACCATCTGGGTAGACCGCCATGGGTTAAATTGTTGTTATTGTCGATCGCACTCCAACTCGAATTATGTCTGAACTGCCACCGCTGAACAACGAAACTATTTGGGCTATCCTCAACGAAGAAATGGACGATGCTGCTGTCAACCAATTAGTTTGGCTGTATCTAGGCTACCGCTTTGATGCGGAGACTGGTAAGTGGAATAGCGCTGATGTTGCTAGCGAGTGGCGCGAAGATTATCCGGAACCGCCGGATTTTATTGATTCTAGGCCTGCGACGGTGAAATTGACGCGATCGACTCTTCCAGAAAACAAGCAGTTGCTGAAGGAAAAATTGGGATTTAAGGGCTATAAGATTGGGGAATTCGGGCCGAGACAGACTCGCAGGGCGACGATGGCTAATTGGTTGATGGGTTTTTTGGAGGCTGGGGCTTCATTCAGTTGACAGTTGACAGTTGACAGTTGACAGTTGACAGTTGACATGGAAGTCCGAGGATTGGAGTAATGAATCGTCTGATTTTAATTTTTCCCCGATCGGGCTTGGGGCTTTAAACCAATTCTTTCTGGTAATAAATAAGAATTAAATAACTTATAATTTTAATGATTGTGGGATGGGCGTCCCGCCCGTTCTTTATAGACGGGCGGCACGCCCATCCCACAAGCTTGTGTAAATTATTTAATTCGCGATCCTAAGAAAGTATCGAATATTAGGGATTGAAACATTGATCAAAGTCTTGCTCAGTTTCTATTTTTATCTGCCGTTAATTAACAAAAATTAAAGATTTTTAGCGTCAGAATAAAGTAAAACTCTATCGCCCACACCAACATTAATCACCCGCAACCCTGACATCCGGCGGTTCCGTGCACTATTCTAGAGTCGGAACAAAACCATTGTGAGGAAAACTTTATGAAAACAACCACCATGTCTCGCTTAACCAGCATTTCCCTAGCTACCCTCATGCTAGTCGGCGTTTCAGTAAATGCGATCGCCACACCAGCCAACATCAAACCCGCAACCCAACTAGCCCAAGCTACCGCCAAAAAGCGCCTCGTCGTCATGGACTTCGACTACGGCACCACCAACAGCTATTACAGTTCCTACAGAGGAGTCGGCGCAGCCAAAGGCATCAGCGAACTGCTAATCAACGAACTCGTTAACAATGGCACTTACACAGTAGTCGATCGCAGCAAACTCGAACAAGTCCTCAAACAAGAAAATCGCAGCGGTTCAATGGATGCCGGCACCGCAGCCGAAATTGGCAAAAAACTAGGAGTTGACGCCGTACTCATCGGCACCATTACCAAATTTAATATCGACAAACAATCCGGCGGCGGCAGTTTCATGGGTATCGGTGGCGGTTCCCAAAAAACCAAAGCTACCGTGCAAATAGACGTGCGATTAATAGGAACAGCTTCCGGAGATATTCTTGCCACCGCCAAAGCAGTAGGAGAAGCAGATCAAAGCGATTCCAATTTTTCTGTCAGAGGCGTTGGCGGCAATTCCGGGAGTAGCAATGAAGATGGACTTTTGAGCGCAGCAGTTGACAAAGCCGTAGCCCAAATGGTAACTAAACTTGCAGAAGTCTCTAAGAAATTAGGATAAGAAGTTTAAAAGTATTTTAGATTTTAGATTTGGCATAATTAAATCTAAAATCTAAAATCTAAAATTATTTCATATCATGTCGGTTCAATTGCCTGTTAGAAAGTTTTTTCGCTCGCTGGGGGCGCTTTATAGATATTGTGGATATCAATGAAAGATTGTTAGTGAAATCGGCTCGATCCATGTAATATTTATTGGTAACTTCATCAAATCTGCTCAACACATAGCTTTTCTCACTCTCCATGAAGTATGACAATTTTTGTGACTGGTTGATAGTACGAAGAGCGTCTTTATCTCCAGAAAACTGACAAAGCTAACAGGCACAAGGAATTACGAATTACCAATTACTATTTAGCATTACCGTCGAACACCTCATCTTTTAGAAAAAGATTACCAAGAAGAATGGGTTTAAAGCCTCCTCCTTTTAGGTGGGAAATAAAACAAAATTATTCACTATTTCAATCCTCTTCCTTTTATGGAGAGGTAGCCCTCAAGCTGTCAACTGTCAACTGTCAACTGTCAACTGTCAACTGAAACTCCAGCCTTAACAGTTTAATTAGTTTTGGGATTTGAGTCAGAAGCAACAGCGCATTTCCCCTGTTGATTCGGGTTGGGACTCGGATTAGTTGCTATCTGAGAAACAGCATCTTGTTCTTGAATCCATCCGATTTCCCCCGCTTGCAATTTGGCGCTTTCTACTCCCACTGTTGGTTTAACCGTGGGAGATGGCGAGGAACTTGCTACCGCCGGAGATGGCGAGGAACTTGCTACCGCCGGAGATGGCGAGGAACTTGCTACCGCCGGAGATGGACTGACTGCTGGTGTTGAAACATTAGAAAAATCCTTATTTAACTTGGGCTTGGGAGAGTTCGATCGCCCTATTTCAGGAATAGAACAAACTTTCAATTCCAGCCAGTTGCCTTGAGGCGTAAGCTGTTTGTTTGTTACCTGCAAAATGCTGCCCGCGGGGACTGTTCCCTTAATGGGCGAGTCACCGATGGCGACTCGCAAATTCAAGCGATCGCCCAATGGATCCAATTCCCCAGTCGCAGAACTTTTAATCTCTATAAACGTGCCTTTTTCTAAAGACTTGCTCGCAGTAGGTGCAGATTCAACTATTTTCCCCGACCCGTTTATAGGATTAGTTAAACGGCGTTTACCGAAAAGCGACTCCCCGGCAGTATCGATCGCCCGACCCACCGGAGGAATGAAAAAATAAGCAAATACACCCCCCAAACCCAACAAAAATACTATTTTTACCAGCAGCGTAAATATACTTTTGCCTTTGTCGGGCGATCGTACTAACTGCGTTTTCACTTCAGAATTCGTATCGCTAAGGCTGGGGCTTTCCGTCAAATCGGTTGGCATATCCTCGCTGTCAGCAATTAGTTCCATCGGCACTTCTAAAGGTGCGACAGACAATTCTGTCAAAGTATTGCTTTCTTCCCTCAAATGTGCTTGACAGTGAATCAAAGCTACAGTGACATTATCGTGACCGTTTCTAGTATTAGCAATCTCGATCAGTCGATCGCGCGCCTTCGCCACAGTAATGCTACCGTCGAGAATCGGCAAAATCTCCTCTTCCCAACATTGCTCAACCCGGTCTTTATCGCTCAAACCGTCGGAGCACAGCAGCAAAACGCAATCCTCATCCACCGGAAAACGTTGCACCGTCGGGTGCAGAGTGTTGGAAGAAGTAATGCCCAAAGCTTGAATCAGAGCTCCGGCGGCCACTTGTTCCAAAGCATCCCGGTAGAGGGAGTAGCCCAAACGCACCTCGCGGCAAGCCACATCGTCATCGAGAGTAACTTGATAGCAGCCGGTGCGGGTAATCCAGTAAGCCCGACTGTCTCCCACGTGGGCGACATAGAGCTCGTGAATGTGCGCTAAAGCCATCACCAGGGTAGTACCCATGCGCTGGCGGCCTTGGCGGTGTTCCGTGTCGTTGCGACCCGCTATTTTGTCGTTAGCAGCACAAGCTGCCCGTTCCAGCTTGGAAGTCAGGCTCAGCGGGTCCCAATTAGCTTGATGCAGGGGCATTTGCAGCAACTTGTCCCGCAGCACAGTAATCGCCAATTCCGAAGCGACTTCGCCGCCGTCTTGTCCGCCGATACCGTCACAGACGATCGCACAAGCTTCCGATCCCGGAATTCCGGCAAACACCGTACCATCGGGCGGATAGCAAGCATCTTCGTTGTGAGCCCGCGCTCTACCGACATCCGTGCCCGTGGCAATTTCCACAGTCCGATCGTAAAATCGGCCGCATTTTGCCAAAGCTTTATCCAATTGGCCCATCAGTTGTTCGCCGTGGCGCACTTGACCGGCCACCATTTGCTGGCAAAGCTGTCGCAAAAAATTGGCGATTGCGGGGTGAGCATCATCGATCCACTGCTGCCACAATTTGCCCAATTGCGACAAACTAGGCGGTTTGGGATCGGGCTGCAATTCCAAAAACCGAACTAATTGCCCTTCCACCCGTAGCAGTTCCGGAGTCAGCAGCGTCGCAGCCACGCCCTGAGCGATAAACGGCTGCCAAACTTTGGCAATTTGCCACAGCCAATTGAGCTGTCGCATGGCGGCTGCCCCTTTCCAGGTGTCCGCCAATTCCGGCATTAATGATTCCGTCACCTTTAAAATAGGTGCGTTTTCCAGCAGCCAGATATCTCCCGAGAGCTTGCTGAGCCGGGACGATACCAGTCCGTATACTTGAGGTACGTGCAACTGATAGGCAAACAGTCTCAGATAAGGAGCGATCGAACTCGGAATCTCTTCGGGCATTTCCGGCAACTGTTCCGGTTGAGTATCGACAAGAAGTCGATCGCGCTTGAGCAAATAGCGACCCGCGATCAGATCGCCCGGCTTACAAGCTTTGATCCCTTCACCTACAGCCCACAAATAGTGTTTTGGCACAGAGTTTTGCATAAGGGTTCCTGACGCCTTTGGGCCCAGTGCTGATCTGAACTATTCTAGCGCTTGAACCTCGATGGGTTGATACGTGGCGATTATTTTACACCCCCGCTTTCTCAGCACGCGGGGACTCTTAAGACTTTACAGTGCTAATCTCCTGATTTTTCAGGTTCCTAGGCTCACCAAGCTAGCACTTTTCGGTGCTCTGTGATTTCTCCAGATAATGTTTTAGGCGTGACTTTCCCCCAGTCCAGCAGTTAGTTTTAATGTCTTGTACTGACAAAAACAGTCTACCATTTTGTGGGCGCTCGGATAAATCTGGCGATCGGCTTTCATAGCTTGACTCAGGCGCGACGGAACCGAAGTCAGGAAGCTGAAGGGCGCGATGTTTTTAGCATATTCCCGATCGTGCCAATGGACGAAGCAATCGCGACTTTGAGCGGGAATAGAGACTTTGAACTGACTGTAATGCTAGGATGCAGGTACGTAGAAGTCCCCTGAGCCAGCAGGTATAAATAAGTATCAATTCTCACTTTTGTCGCGAAGGGCGATCGGTGCCTAGTGCCTGAGTTTCGCCTGTCTAGTTAAATTTAACGTTACCCGCATACCGATGCCAGCCCCCGACAGGAGTCGCAAGCAGCACAAAAAATTAGATATTAGTTCAAGCCCCCAGATTCATCTGTGGTATCAATCTAAAATCTAAAATCTCAAATTTAAAATCGATCGGCCTCTGCAAGCTGTTGAGTTACTAACCATGCCCGTACAAGAGTCCAGTACCATTCCCGAGAATTTGCCCGATCCGAAGCTGCTCCCGACCGTCGAGGTAGACGAAATGCTGACTAAGATTAAGCATTCTCACGGTTTTTATTACCAAGTGATGAATCTTGAGGTATGGGCGCTGGTGGAAACCTTGGATGGGCTATTTCCGGGCGCTTGGGGTCAGTTTATGACCAACCGCCAAGTTGCGGTAAAACAGTTTTTGCAGCGCGATCCCAATTGTGCGGTAACTCCCAAGAATAGCGGGAAAGACGCAGAAACGGTGGGGAGTGAGGAAGATTGATCTATTGACAACTCCCCTGCCTTGCAGCTTGGGGATTCTTGGTTCATCAGGATAGCTCATGCTACTTGCCCTCCCCAAAATTCACTGCGATGTGTCCCACCGCTGTATATCCACGTTGCAAAACCACTTGCGCGGCTGCTACATCTCGATTCGTTTCAAACCCACACTCAGGGCATTTGTGCATCCGTTCAGACAGTTCCTTCTTGCCTGTGTGCGTCTGGCATCTAGGACAAGTTTGACTTGTTCCATTAGGATTGACCTTAGCAAAGTATGCACCCCTCTTGAAACAAACATGATTCAAGAGGTTGAGGAACTGTCCAAACCCTGCATCCAGAGTGTGCTTGCGGAGCATTCCGGCTGACATCGCTTTGAGATTCAAGTCCTCAGCAAACACAGTCTGCGCTTGGTCGCATAGATGATGAGCGGTTTTGAAATGAAAGTCCTTGCGGCTATTCGAGATGTATTCGTGATGATTAGCAATTTGATGTTGGAGTTGACGAAATTTTCTAGAACCCTTTTTCTTGCGCGACCGTTGACGTTGCAGCAATTTCAGCTTGCGTTGTCCATCCACAAAGAATCGAGGTCTATCAATCAACTCACCATCAGACGTTGCTAGAAAATGTTCCAACCCCAAATCAATGCCTAGTCCGTGACCTGATGGTGAAACTTGAGGGACTTCGACATCGCACTGCAACGTGAGCATCGCATAGTAGCCAGATGCGCGTTTCACAACACGAATTTGCTTGACCTCAAAGCCATCAGGAATGGGACGCGACAAGTGCATTTTGACCAAACCAATCTTAGGAAGATTGACCCAATCCTCACCATCGAATCGTTTCACGGATTCTAAATTCAGTTGCGGAAAGACAAACGATCTCATCCTTTTTTTGAATCTAGGGAAACCGTGACCCCGTTCCCACATTGCGACAAACGCTGCTTCGAGTTGACGCAACACTTGCTGCAAGACATGGGTATGAGGCAGCTTCAATTCAGGGATTGATTTCTTTGCCTCGAAGAGTGTTTTGCACTGACGAGCAAAAGTGGGTCGGGGTGCATCATTCGTGATGATGTACTCCTGCTTGATGCTGCATGAATCAACATCGCACTTACGGGAGTTAACCCAATCTTTTCGCTCACGCAATGCAAAGTTGTAGACCTTGCGGCAAATATCAAGCCACTGGTCGAAGGTTTCGCGCTGCGCGTCGGTCGGAATGAGTTTGTACTCGTAGGTTAAATTCAGCATAAAACCATTCTAGCCTTCCTCTGAATAAACGGATATGTATTTATTCAGAATCCTCGATGAAGCTTTTGATTCTGCTTGACTAAGACTTGAAAGCCGTCCAGGAAGGACGGGGCTTGTACCCATTTCTTCGGTCAATCGATTTTAGATTTTAGATTGAAGAATTTTAGATTGAAGCATTGACCCCACGGATAAATTCGGGGGGCAAGTTTCATCGGATACAGGTTTTTTATTTCTCCACGGATGAATCCGGGGGCTTGTATCCTGGATGATTTCGGTCAGTTGTCGGTTGTCAGTTGTCAGTTGTCAGTTGTCATTAGTCAGCAGTCATTAGTCATTAGGAAGAAGGAAGAGGGAAGATTTTTTTAATCTCCCCGTCTCCCCGTCTCCCCGTCTCCCCTTAGAGGTGAATTTTGGCATCAACTTGAGGAAGTCCCATGCTGTAGTTGACAGCGCGGCTGTTGAGGTTGTAGCTGATTTGGCCTTTTTGTAAGAACGATCGCACCAAGTGTTCCAATTCCGAACCGATGCGGCGGAGGTTGTATTCCGTCAAGTCTTCGCCCTCGTATGAGTCTACGAGTTGGTCAAATTTGGCATATACCTGTTTGACTGACTCGTCGTTCCAGTTGAGTTCGTTATCTGGGTCAATGTCGATCGTCAAAAGGTCGTTGCTGGGTACGAGTTCGTTGTCTTCGAGGATGGCGGTGTATATGCGAATATGGCGGGTGGTGGACTTGAGCTGCATGAGTTCTTATTTGTAAAGATTTTTTCCTGAACCTATTGTAATGGCTGGGAGATGCGCGGGGAACTGGGGATGAGGAGGATTGAACCGCGAAGACGTGTTAGGCGAAGCCGCGCGTAAGCACTCTTGTCGCAAAAGAAGAGAGAGGGGAAGAGGGGGAAAGGGGGGAAGGGCGATCGTATTTTCATGTTCGCAGTCAGGTTCGTAGTGAGGACTTCAGTCCTTCTATTTTTAAGGACTTCAGTCCTTACTACAAACATTTTAGTTTTGAGACTTACTTAATTCAACACTAAAAACGAAAGCATTCGCAATGTATAATAGTTGAGAATTCGCCTAGGAGGACAAGGTGGAAGGCAAGAAATTTATTCACTCCCTGCAACTGCAAAACTTCCTTTCCTATGGAAGTGAGGGGGAAACAATTGAACTGCAACCATTAAACGTGTTGATCGGTACTAACGCATCGGGCAAGTCTAACTTAATCGAAGCGATGGGAGTGTTGAAGGCAACACCTACAGACTTACCTGCTCCGATCCGTCAAGGCGGAGGCATCAGCGATTTTTTGTGGAAAGGTGAAAAAGGTATTCCTACAGCAAAAATTGAGGCTATTTTAGATTACCCAGAACGAGCGATGCCACTGCGCTATCAGATTAGTTTTACCACATCCGGTCAGAGACTTGAGGTAGTGGACGAAGCTATAGAAGATATGGAACCGCGCTATAGTTCAGAAAGCGAGCCATTTTTTTATTACCGTCATAATAATTGGGGGCGCCCAGTTATCAACGTTACAGAGGACAACGAGCAAACAAGAAAGTTGCGGACTCTGCGGCGAGAAGACATCATTCCCGATCAATCAATCTTATCTCAAAGAAAAGATCCAGAACAATATCCAGAGCTATCATATCTGGGTAATACATTTTCCCAAATAGGTTTATATCGTAACTGGCAGACAGGGAGAGATTCAGTATCGAGAAAAGCTCAACAAACTGATTTGCCGGAACATCCACTTTTAGAAGATGGTGGCAACTTAGGACTGGTTTTAAACAACTTACAGTATCAATTAGGAAGCAGGCAGATTATTGAAAAATTAAAACTATTTTACGATGCAGCCGAAGAACTGAGTATCAAGATTTATGGCGGTACTGTCCAGATATTTATCCGCGAAACCGGATTGATTCAGCCAATTCCCGCAACCCGTTTATCAGACGGTACGCTGCGTTATTTATTCTTAATAGCTTTACTCCTAGATCCAACTCCACCGCCACTTATCTGTATTGAAGAACCGGAGATTGGCTTGCATCCCGACATTTTGCCTGCGATTGCTGAAATGCTAATCGAAGCTTCACAGCGCACGCAATTGATTGTGACAACTCATTCCGATGCTTTAGTGTCGGCGCTGAGTCCTGAGTCTGTGTTAATATGCGATCGAGATGATAGAGGAAGTCACCTAAATCGTCTCGATGGCGATCGACTAAAAAAATGGCTTGAGAATTACAGTTTGGGAGACCTCTGGCGGATGGGAGAAATCGGGGGAAACCGATGGTAAAGGAGGTTCGCATTTACATCGAAGGTGGCGGCGATGGCAAGAATACAAAGCAATTGCTCCGACAAGGATTTAGCAGTTTTTTCAAAGAACTGGTGCAGGTTGCCCAAAGCAAGAAAATCAAGTGGCAGATCATTCTCTGCGGTTCTAGGAATCATGCTTTCAGGAATTTTAAGAATGCTTTGGAAGATCACCCAAATGCCTTTGTCATCCTTTTAGTTGACTCAGAAGCACCTGTAAAGCAGTCGCCTTGGGAGCATTTGAAGTCGAGGGATAATTGGGATTCGCCTGGGGTGGATGACACTTATTGCTATCTGATGGTTCAAGCGATGGAAGCTTGGTTAATTGCTGATATTGATACTTTGAAAAGATTTTACGGGCAGGGATTTAAAGAAAATGCGATTCCTAAAAATAGGAATGTAGAGATGATTGAAAAGGATTTGTTAGAACCAAGTATGAAAGCAGCTACCCGCGACACAAAATCGAAAGGCGAATATCAAAAGATACAGCACGCTTCCAAGCTGTTAGAACTGTTGGATGCTGACAAAGTTCGCAAGGCTTCTTCAGAGTGCGATCGTATTTTTAGAATTCTCACCGAACTAATGGAACAAGGCAACTAGAACGACTTGCGCGCCAGGGCCCAGAAACCGGGTTTTTTCGAGATATTTCGTTTCAGCCCGCAGATTCGGCAAAAAACCCGGTTTCTCAGAGTCGCAGTGCTTAAATCCAGTACAGGGGCCAGAAACCGGGTTTTTTCGCGAAAATATGGGTTTGGGGCGACAGATTCGGCAAAAAACCCGGTTTCTTTAGTCGCAATGCGTCACTCCAGAAATATAAGGATTGAAGTTTTTATTACACACATTAATTTATTTGCGAGTTCTCTTGTAAGTTCTGCCGTCTGGCATAATTGCGCCCGTTAGTTTTGCACCTTCCATCTTTGCTCCTGTTAAGTTTGCTCCCGCCAAATTAGCCTCCTTCAGATTAGCTTTCTCTAGGTTTGCCATTGTCAAGTTTGCCCCGCGCAAGTCTGCTGAAGTTAGATCGGCTTCACTCAAATTGACACCGCTCAAGCTAGTTCCACATAGATTGAACCACCTTAAGTTTTGCCCGCTCAAGTTGATGCTATCTAGGGTTAATCCGACCAAACTTACCCCAATAAGATTAACACCTCTCAGGTCAAGACCTCTGAGGTTAGCTCTCTTCAAGTTAGCTCCAACAAAGCTTACACCTGTGAGGTTAGCGACCTTCAAGTTAACGTTCGTAAGGTCTACTCCCATAAAACTTACACCTGTCAATTCAACGCCTGTCAGATTAGTAGCACTTAGGCTTGCGTTGTTTAGATTTGATTTGCTTAAATCTGCTCCTGCCAAATTAGCACTATTTAGATTGGCAGAAGTTAGGTTAGCACTATTTAGATTGGTAGCAGTTAGGTTAGCAGCCGCAAAATTTGCCCCTGTTAAGTTTGCTCCACTGAGATTTGCCCCTGTGAGGTTTGCTCCTGTGAAGTTTGCATCGCTTAATATTGCTTGACGGAGATTTGCTTGAATCAGTTTTGCATACTCCAATTTTGCCTTAGTTAGATTCGCACTGCTTAACTTTGCCTCTATCAAATCAGCTTGTTGCAGATTGGTTGAGCTTAAGTTTGACTCTTGCAGGTTAGCTCCAATCAAGTTTGCCTTGACTAGGTTGGCATTACTCAGGTTGGCATTACTCAGGTTTGCTTGACTGAAACTAATGGGAGATTCCAGAATTTTTCCGCTCAAATCCACTCCTGCTAAGTTAACGCCTGTAAAATCTCGTTCTCCGTCTCTACACCGCCGCCAAAATTCCTCAGCAGTCAGTGCCGGTTCCTGACTTTCTTGAACTGAACTATCTACATCCCCATCTACTTCTAAATTATCAGCATTCACAGGATTAGCAACAGACTCTCCCGCCGCCTCTTCTCGCAATTGCTTGTCCACCCGATCGCAAAAACGCCTCAAAACCTCAGCATCATCAACCTTCCCACCAGCATTCGCGCCCTTCTCAACTGCTTTCTCAACATGATACTTGTCCACAAAACTTTGCAATCCAGCATTATATCCTTGTCCTACAGCCTGAAATCTCCATTCACCATTCTTTCTGTACAAACGTCCAAACTCTAAAGCCGTTTCTTGCAAAAAAACCTCTTTTAAATTATACCGAACCAGTTCGCTACCAGTCTTGAGATTGTAAAGCCGGATAAACGAATTTCTGACTTGACTAAAATTTTGATTCTTTGCCTGTCCCTCGTGAATGGTAACAACAAACACAATTTCCTCAACAGCAGCATCGATCAGACTCAAATCCACATAAACCGTCTCGTCATCTCCCTCGATTTGTCCAGTCGCACTGTCTCCCGAATGTCGCACTGCACCGTCTGGGGATGTCAAATTGTTGTAAAATACAAAATATTTTTCGTCGGGAATTCGACCGTCAGCGCCTAACATGAAAACAGATGCGTCAATGTCGTAATTTTGTGCTGTCTGGCTGACTTGCCACCCCAGGGCGATCGCAACTTTATTGAAATCAGGAGCTTCCTTAGAAAGATTAAATCTGTCACCCTTCGTTAATTCGATAGTCATCTTCAATAATTACCTGATATTTGAAATTAGCGCTTTAAATATTTTAAGCTATTAGTTAGAGAGGATACAACAATATTGTGTCCCTACCCAGCCTACAATACAGATTATTTATGTTAAACCGGAAACAAATTGCATTTTATCTAGAAGATATTGAAACGCCCACAGGGAGAACCGTTAGTTTAATTATTACCGGACTAATTCTCCTCTCTTCCGCCAGCTTTATCGCTGAAACTTATCCGATTTCCCAATCCGTTAGAATCAAATTACAAACTCTCGACACCGCCCTTTTAGTTGTTTTTGCTGTCGAGTATTTACTGCGACTTTGGTGCGCTGACTATAAAATTAAGTTTATTTTTAGTTTTTTCTCTATCGTCGATTTGCTGGTGATTTTACCATTCTTTTTTGGATTTGTCAATGTCAGTTTTATTCGGATTTTTCGCTGGTTTAGAATTCTTAGACTCATCCGCTTTCTGGAATTGAAAAATTCTGTTTTTCGCATCAGCAGCGAAGATGGAGTGATTTTTTCCAGAATTCTGTTTACTTTGCTGGCGATAATTTTTGTTTATTCTGGTTTGATTTATCAAGTTGAACATCCCGAAAATCCTGAAGGTTTTGGGACTTTTTTGGACGCTGTTTATTTCTCGGTTGTGACGATGACGACTGTGGGATTCGGTGATGTTACTCCGATTTCGGAATCTGGTCGTTTTCTGACTATTTTGATGATTGTGACGGGGATTGCTCTGATTCCTTGGCAATTGGGGGATTTGATCAAGCAGTTAGTTAAAAGTGCTAATCAGGTAGAAACTGTTTGTACGGGTTGCGGTTGGTCTGTACATGATGCTAATGCTAAATTCTGTAAAATATGCGGCACTCAGTTAGATAATGGTAAGAGGTAATTGCGAATGGGGCATTGGGCATTGGGCATTGGGCATTGGGCATTGGGCATTGGGCATTGGGCATTGGGCATTGGGCATTGGGCATTGGTTATTAGAACCAACCAATAACTAATAACTCATAACCAATAACCAATAACCAATAACTAATAACTAATAACCAATAACTACTGACTAATGACTTCTTTAAGCTAGCGGTAACAAGATTTCAAATTCGGTACCGATGCCTAATTGCGATCGCATTCTGAAGGCGCCGCCGTGTTTGCCGGTCACTATTTGATAGCTAACGGCTAAGCTAGTTTCTTTGAGGGCACGTTTTTCGGTAGAGAATGATTCTAAGATTTTATTGTACTTGTTAGTTGACATTCCTGGGCCGTTATCTGCTATGCGAATCGAAACCCAGCGAACGTGTAGTTTATCCAAATCACTCGCAGGTTCGGGACAGCAGACTTGAGTTGTGATTTCAATTTGAGGCTGGCGCTCGAAGTCTTTTATTACTCCACCTTTGAACTCTTTCGCCAATTCTTGACCGACTGCTTCGTTAATTAATGTATTAATAGAATTGGTCAAGATATTCATAAATACTTGGTTTAGCTGTCCTGCATAGCACTGAACTGGCGGCAGGTATCCGTAGTTTTTGACTACTCTGATTTCCCTGGTCAAACGACTTTTGAGCAGCAAAAGTATGCTATCTATGTTGGCGTGCAAGTCGGCTGGTTTGGGATAAACATCGTCGATGTGGCAAAAGTTTTGCAAACTGCTTGCTAATTTCCTCAAACGTTCGGCTCCGGCTTTGATGCTGGTAACTGTTCGGAGAAAATCGTTTTGCAAAAAGTCATAGTCTATATCTTCTTTTAGCTGTGCTATTTCTGGCGGGGGATTGGTACAGTGCGCGTCGTAAACTGAGAGCAACTGCATTAAGTTTTTGCTGTATTCGCTGATGTAGGTTAAATTGCCCCAAATGAAGCCTACCGGATCTAAAATTTCGTGGGCTACTCCGGTGACTAAACGACCTAAGCTGGCCATTTTTTCGCTTTGAATCATTTGAGTTTGGGCTCTTTCGTAGCGGACTTGAGTTTCTATGCCGCGAATTTGCCAGTAGGCGATGTTTAGTGCGTGAGGATCTAAGAGTCGGTAAGATTGGGAGTCGATTTGGACTACGATTGGTTCTGACTGCAATTCGGGCGATCGACGCAGAGCTTGTTGAGCCGCTGCCAAAATGGTTGTACTCTCTGCAAGCAATAATATTTCGACGCGAGCGTAACTGTAGAGAACCTTCAGCGGTAAGTGCAAAAATAGCTCGGGGCCTTGGGGTTTGAGCAAATATTCCAGCAGTTGTCTGCGGGATATCATCCCGACCAATTTTCCTGCTTCTATCAATACGGCTCCCGGGATTGGGCGATTCTGTTCAAAGATTTCGGCAACTACTACGGCCAAGCAGCTCGATTTAACCTGAAATTGATACAGGGGCAAATCTTGGAGGGTAGACTCTAGGGAAAGATCTTGATGGCTGCCTTCGGAGAGTGAAGGGCCGAGGAGTTTGGGACTTAATGTATTTGCCACTGAAACTTTTAGTTGCCGAAACACGCTCTTAAAGCAAAATGAGGACTTAACTACTAAGCTAGCCGATCGCGCTTAACTTGGATGGCCGAACCTGAAGGCTGTTCTTGAGTTAATCATGTTTTGCCAACGATCGGCAGGAGTATTTCAAATTCGGTGTGCTGGCCGGGCTGCGATCGCAATTTGAGTTTGCCGCCGTGCTTTTCTGTGATGATTTGATGGCTGATTGCCAGCCCCATACCGCTGCCTTTGCCTGCTGGTTTAGTGGTAAAAAATGTGTCAAATATGTGCTGCTGATTTTCTGGGGTAACGCCGGGCCCGTTATCGGCGATCCCAATGGCGGCCCACTTGCCCTCTGCGGTTTCTACCACTTTAGTCGTAATTTGGATTTGGGGCTGCCAGTTATCCGCGCACTCTGTATCTAGTTCGCGATCGGCTGCATACTCTGTCACGGCGTCTAGAGCGTTAACTAACAAATTCAAAAACACCTGACTCAATTGACCCGAGTAACCGTTAACTAGCGGCAGTTCGCCGTATTTTCTTACCACTTCTATGCCATTTTTAAAGCGATTTTTCAGAATTAACATTGTAATCTCCACGCATTCGTGAATGTCTATTTCTACTGGCTTTGTCTCATCCATGTGAGAGAAGTGGTGCAAACCGTTGACTATTTTTAGTAATTGTGAGGCTCCCCACTTCATGCCTTCTAAGGTGACTGGCAAATCTTCTTGTAAAAAATCAAATTCTATTTCTTCTTTGAGGGCATCAATTCGGGGACACGGTTCCGGATATTCTGCTTCATAAACCGAGATTAGCTGAAGCAAGTTTTCAAAATAGGACAGCAGAAAAGTAAAATTTCCCCAAATACAGTTGAGCGGATTTCTAATTTCGTGGGCTACACCTGCTACAATCCTCCCCAGACTCGCCATCTTTTCGGTTTGGATAAGTTTGGCTTGGGTTTGTTCGTGGAGCAATTTATTTGTCAATTGATGAATTATTGATTGAGCAACCATTAATTGGTGTACGTCTAACAGTCTGTAGGTCTGGGGTGCCACTTCGACTACTACAGGTTCGTAAACTAATTCTACTGATCTGTAAAGCGATTCCTGGGCGGCTTCTACTATTAATTTACTGCTGGGAAGCACCAGTAGCTCTTGCCTAGAAAATCTGTACAATACCTCTATCGGTCGCTTGAAAAACATTTCTAACCCGTAGCGACGGTTAACTTTTTCAAAAAATTGACGCCTGGATATGATGCCGACAAAAGTACCCATATTGGTCAACATGACGCCTGGAAGCATGGAATTTTCTTCAAAAGCCTGGGCTACTTCTTTTGCCTGTTGAGTTAATTCTATTTGGCAGTTGTAGAGAGGCAAGTCGAGGAGAGTTGATTCTAAGGAGATGTTCCAAGTACAAATTGCAGGTATGTGTAGCACTGATAACTCCGAGCTAATCTGATGCACAGCCAACATAGATGAAACTCCTGTTAAATTTTGTATGATGGATAACTTTAGTTGCTATTTATTGGTAACTGGTAATTGGTGGTGGGTAATTATTAATTTAAAAAATTACAGCAGCACCGGATTGGAAAACTCGATCGCCCTGGCATTGTCTGCTAAAGATTTGGTTTCTGAATTAATGTTAAACGATCGAAGCTTTTGTGGAACTTACGGAGCTTTGTTATTAACTTTTTACCATGATATACCATGCGATCGCCTGTTTTGGGAAATCTTAAAAAATCATTAAGGCACTTTGGTTATGCGTTATACCATTTTTGGGTGATGGTAGGGAATTGGAGAGCAGCGATAGCGGGCAATTGGTGAATATACGGGCATGGATCGAGGGATCTAGGGGGCGGATGGCGATCGTCCAATCCGCGCCCTAAGGGCAAAGGTAAAATCGGAATCAGCCAGAAACAAGAAGCAATCAAATGCAAGGGTTTCAGGAATTAAGAAAGTCCTAACCGTCGGGCGTTGCTGCCCTACCACTCTAAATAAATGCAACTTTAGGGAACTTCCCAACTCCGATTACCGTCTTACTACCGTTTATTTTTTGCAATTTACAATCTGCAATCTGCAATCTGCAATCTGCAATCTAAAATCTAAAATCTAAAATCTAAAATCCTCTCAGGGTTCCACCTCGGGCCAGAGGCGTTCTAGCTGATAGCGCCAAGCGCCGAGAGTCTGTTCGCGAGACTCTCGCCCGAGTTCCATTTCGCCCATCAATCCCTCTGCGTAAAAACGATCTAAAGTCTGAAGGGTGGTTTCTATGGATTGTCCCTGCATCTTGGCTGCTTTGATGATTTGACGGATGCGGCTTTCGATTAAACCGCCGAAAAAGTCGGACAAACCTTGTTCTTGCAAAGCTAGCAGTCTGGTGATGGCGGCCGAGAAATCGGCGGCGGCGAGTGTAGCGCAACTGTGCTGAAACACTCCCCACAAAACGTTTTGATGTATGGCGTAGCGAGTTTCGAGGGTGGTGTCAAAGTTAGCTTCTAGCAGTTTCTCGAAAAACGGTTGAGCTTCTTGGGCATCGGCGATGGGTAGCAAAATCCGCAACCAACTTCCGTCTTCTGAAAGCAGGACTAAAAGCCGAAATTTAGGGGTTTGGACTTGCCAAGAAGTGGCAGCAGGCGTCTCAACATTTTCGCCAAATAAGTCTTTAAGGGTATTACTAATTTCTTCGGGAGTCATGGTAATTTTAGATTTTAGCTTTGAGATTGTAGGCTGGGGAGTTCTTTTTAAAGTTTTTGATGTTTACCACATACTTCAAGTATGGCTTAGTATCAAGTGAATCTAAAATCTAAAATCTAAAATCTAAAATCTGTTTACGGCAGCCAGCGGGGGTGATAGCCGGCAAAGGGAAGTTCTTCTGGCTGTACTTTTGCGGGAGAGTTGTCTGCGGGTATTTCTAATAAGGGTAGCAGCCAGAGGCGACTGGTGGCGATCGACTGTCCGCTATCGTTGCGGGGAGTGTCTGCTGCTGTGGGTTTTGCTGTTGTGACTGATTGGTCGAAAATTAATGCCAGCCCGTCGGGAGATAAACTGATTTGGGTATCTAGTTGGTTTGGCAAAACCAGCAGCGGTTTGATGGTTCCTACCAAACGAGTGCCCTCTTTTTTGAGGTCGATGGCGGCGATGAAAGGCTGTTCTTTGTAGCTTGCGGTTTTGAGGCGTTCGGCTAGCAAGCAGTAGAGACGCTGGAATTGGTTGTCTTTGTCTTTGCGCGGATCGAAATAAACGGCGATGATGCTACCGGGAATCCGCAGTATTTCTTGTTCTGCGCCTTGGTTGTCTAAAATAAAGAGCGATCGAGTGTAGTCGCTGTTGTATTTAACGTAGGCGGCGGCGGAGTTGTCGCGGGCCATCCCCAATACTTGTTCGTATTTCGGCAAAAATTCTACTGGATCTGCTTCTGGTTTGAGGGGGACGATCGCTAATCCTTGTTTTTGAGATATTACCATCGATTTGCTGTCGGGGCGAATCATAAAATCTCCGCCTTGTTGGTTCTCCAAGGGTTTGGGCGCGACTTTTTCTTCCAAAATCCAAGGACTGAAATCGCCGGGATTGCGGCGGTTGACGCGCTGGATAATGATGATTTTTCCGTCGGCTGAGAGGTCGAATTTGAGGTTTTGGTAGTCTTTGGAGTCTAAGAGTTTGTCGATTCTACCTGCTGGTTGTGCTGGTTGGGCTTGGGATCCGGGGGATTGTGGATTGAGGCCGGTGGTGACTGTAAATAGTTCTTGATTTAGGGTGCCGCCTGTGCGGGCGATCGATCGATCTGTGGCGGAGAATAAAATGCGATCGCCCTCGGGATACGGTTTAAAATCGGTGACAACTAAATCTTTGGGAGTCAGCGGTATCGGTTTCGAGTTGCTGCTGCTGAGATTGACTAGCATTAATCTGCTTTCTGTTTCGCCTTGAACGCCGATGTAAACAAAAGCTCGATCGCGGCTGCGGAAGGAACTGCTAAACGGTTGAATTGGCGTTCCTTTGTTTTGGTTGTTTTCTCCAAAATACTTGTCGGTGGCGCCGGCGAGTTTTAAGGTGTAGGTAACACCGTAGGGTGCTGGATCTTTGAGGGTGTAAGCCATCCGCCTGCCGGCCCAACTGAATTTACCTGGGAGGGGCGGTTCTAGTTTTAAGTTTTCCTCGACGGTGGAGTGGTTCATCGGCCGAAAGAAGTTGAGAATAAAGCCGGTATCTGCGGCGCCGATTTGTTTGTTCTCCCAAGTAAAATCTCGCACTCTGGGCGCTGTGCGATCGCCACTCAGCAGCAGCAGTCCCATTAAGACGCTCAGCAGTAGGATGAGGAAAATCGCTACCCGGTCGATCGGCTGTTTGAATTGCCCAATAGCGAAGGATGAAGGATTAATTTTTTTGTTAAAAATACTCACAAATGTTTCTCTCCTTTTCCTGCTGTAAAATTAACCGCCCATTTTTTCTATTTCATTCAGGCCAGGACGCGCTTCCAACTCTTAGAAAGCTATTTTTTTCACCAACAGTAATGGCTGCTACTTCTTTTTGGTTAGAAAAAACTCATTTTTGAAAGTTGTGGTGTGTCTTGGACTGAATAAAATAGACCTATGAAAAATCTACCTATATTTAAATATGTCATGAGTTCGTACCAGATCCTCGGGTGATATTTTATCGATAGGTAGTCCGCCACCCAGAGACTTTCTCACCAAAAGTATGATTGCTAGTGTCCCTAAAAACATTGCTGTCAACTTCATGTCCTCCCAAAAACAAGTTAGCCCTTCTTTCCTAAGACCGTAGGTAACTACTAAATAAGTAGGAATGTCACCGACAGCTACAGCAATCACAGCACCTAAATTACCCATAAAATGATATCCTACTGGGATGCCGATAGCGATACTCAAGAAAGTTGCCAGATTGCCCATAGCTGCGTACTGAGATTTTCCGATAGCTAACAAACAAGAACCCATCAAATTGTGGATAGTCGTGTGCCAAATACCTAAAGCCAAGATTGGCATCATCCAAGATGCTGCCATATACTCTTTCCTGTACAGTGTTAAAATTATCTGATCTCCAAAGCTCACAAAAATTGCTAAGCCTAGGGCTAAAGGGATCAGAATCAAGTTGCGGTTTTTGAGGATTTTGGCGCGCAATTCCTCGCGAGGTAAGTCTGCTAGCATCGAAATCGAGGGAAAAATTACCCTACCTGCGAGGGCTATCATTACTTGACGGGGCATATCGCCGAGGGTAAAAGCAATGCCGTAAATGCCCAACATTGTTAAACTAAATATTTTTCCGAGAACTAGGCGATCGGCTTGAGAACACAGAAAATATAAAATTGTAGACAAAAATATCCATTTTCCATACGAAAATATTTCTTTAACTGCCTCTCGCTCCCAAGCAAAGCGGTTTTTATGACCGCGAATCAAAAAATGGCTCCATACTAATTCCACTACAGAGCCTACGAAACCCCCTGCGAGGATAGCCCAGATACTGCGATCGAACCATGCCCAAACAATCATGACTGTAGTAGAAATGACCTGTATGGCCAATTCAAACATTACTACGTTCTTAACTGTCATTTTGCGTTCGAGAATGGATACGGAAGTAGATTTAAATCCTCCTATGAGAGTAGTTAGACTTATGACCGGAATCAACCACAGGAGACGGGGTTCTCCATAAAAAGTAGCGACTGGCCAGGTGATTAAAATTAAACAAAACCAAATAAAAACACTGCGAATAACTTGCATTGTCCAAGCGGTGTTGAGAAATTCTGGTTCTTCTCCACGCTTGTTTTGGATGATACTTGGGCCAAGACCTATGTCTGTAAATAGGTGGACACCTGTGATAAAAACGTAGGCTAGACCCATTAGACCAAATAGTTCTGGTAACAGCAGGCGCGTCAGGATTAGGTTGCTGCCGAATCGGATAATTTGACTGCTTCCATAGCTGGCGATCGTCCAGAAAGCACCTTTAAGCGCTAATTTTTTTTCAGATGACATATTCAGATGACATATAGGGAGAACTTATTTTCTAATTACGAGTCTAGTTGCTGAATTTCCTGTTGGCAACTGCTACAGGATGTTGCTGCTACTTTTATAGCTGACTTTACTTGATGTTAATTGTCCTACGGAGGACGGGCTCTTCTGGCCCATGCCACAATCTCAAATACAACAGATTTCAAGTCGCGAGATTAAAGTTGCCCACTGGCGGGATGCCCATCTCGCGATCGCCAAGGTAAAATTTAATCTCCAACTTGCTGGCTGTCTAATAATCATAAGGGTTTTTAGGCTCGGGAATCGATCGGAGGGAGGATGCTTGAATAATTAATTTGCGCTTGCCTTGCAGTTCTTCTACGATCGTCTCTCCTTCTATTTCTAGCCAACTGTCTGGGGCGAACGCGGTGCGACTTTGACCGATCGGTAATTTTACCGGCAACCCGATCGGATAGGCGTCCGCCGCGCAGCAGGTAATGATAAAACGCCCGATCCACATATATTGTTCTGCTACCTTGGGCGGGTGAATCACAAATCCTTGAACCTTGACTTTTTGACCTCTATATGTATCGGGTTCGGGATTGAAATTTAACAGCCGCACCCATTCGATGAGCGATCGCCTTTCGGGTTTTGTAGTATTGCGAAATTCTTGGGGTTGCAGTCTGGTGATGGGCAGGGATTCGGTGAGGCCTCGTTCGAGTGCTGTCTGGCTGGTAAATGTGCGTGGCGTTACTGCTAAACCGATCAATGCGACGCTCAACATTAAGGTGCTGCCGATACTGGGGGGAAATAAAGTAATGTGTTCAACTTCTGTACTTCTGAGAGATTTATTTGCTGGCGATGTCCGGGATTGCTTTTTGGCGCGATCGACCTTTAAGAGTTCCCAAGTTTTTAACCCGCCAATAATCATTAAGCCGATTCCTCCCGCTACAGTCAACCCAAAGTAATTCGGGTGAATGAGAATGCTTAATTTCCCGGTGATCCAATATTTGAGGAGTAATATTCCCCACGCTAAGATAGCTAGGGCGTCCAGCCAGGGGCTAATTTTCTTGAAATTCATTTTTTAAGAGTCATTAGTCATTGGTCATTAGTCATTAGTCATTGGTCATTAGTCATTGGTCATTAGTCATTGGTTATTGGTCATTGTTTATTGGTCATTGGGAATCTCTAGTTATTTTTCCGTCTAGGCTCATTTATTAACCTAGATACAAATTGACAGCGAGGGTCATTAAAAATGTTAACTGAGCTGCCAAGACCATTAAGTAAATTACAGAGCGACCTTTAAAAATAGATAGCATTAAACCGATGCCTTTGAGGTCAATCATCGGGCCGAAAATGAGAAATGCTAACAGCGAACCGCTGGTAAATGTGGAAGCAAAAGAAAGGGCAAAAAAAGCATCTACTGTAGAACAAATCGATACGACTGCCCCTAATAGCAGCATCGCCAGAATCGAAGAAACAGGGCCTTGGCCGAGGTTGAGAATTAGTTCGCGGGGTGCGCCAACTTGAATGATGGCGGCGATCGCACTTCCGACAACCAACACTCCTCCCAATTCCCGCAACTCCTGTACCATAGTATCTAAAAGCAGGCGCAGGCGCTCTTTAGAAACGCGGTGGAACATCGAGGAACGTTTCGAGGTTTTGTCAGTTTTGCCTGTTTTTAAGGGCTGCCGCTGGTCTTTTAGCAAAGATTCGATCGGCACTGCACCGCCCTGACCTAGCATAAAAGTTCCCGACTGCAACAGTAGCGGAGTGTCGGCTGGGGCGAGTTCTGTTTCGGACAACTCTGGTTTTGGGAGAGGAATCGCGCGGGCTACAGAAGGGTGTAACAGAGGTCGCAAATCTGTTTGGACGCTGAACACCCAGCCGATAATTGTGGCTATCAAGAGAGAAAAGACTACCCGCAAAACTACAATTTCGGGCTGATCGCGAAATGCCGTCCAAGTCGCCCAAATTACCACGGGATTGATGGTGGGGGCCGCGAGTAAAAAGCCGATCGCGGCTGGTGCGGGAACTCCCTGCATTAGCAACCTGCGGGCTACGGGGACGTTACCGCACTCGCACACCGGAAACAAAAAGCCGATCGAACTACCCATCAAAGCCGCCAGCAGCGGGTTTCGCGGGATGCGGGATACGAGTTTGCGTTCGTCTACAAAACCCAGCAGCAAACCTGAGAATAAAACTCCCAGCAGCAGAAAAGGTATTGCTTCTACTAACAAGCTGAGAAACAGGGTAAAAGCATTGTTTAACTGATTCGTTAGGACTGGTTGCATCGATCGCCTACTGGTAAATTGCTATCTCGTTACACGTATTTGGCTGAGCCCCTGTAGATCATACCTTCTTCACAGCGCTAAGTTAAGATTCAGTTAAAACTTTTTTGCGATCGTCCTCAATCTTATAGCAATCATTAGAATTTCCAGATTCTGGTAAGGACACGGCAGTGCCGTTTCCCTACAGATGCTCGCCTACAATCTCTATGTTCCCATATTTAATTAATTATTTTTCAGCCCTCTCAGGTTATTGTTAACAATAGGTTAAGACTATAACTCAAGGTTAATTAAGAGTTAAATACTCGAACAAAGCGTTAATACCCCTCAAGCCAATATAAAATAAAGTCAGGCATAATTGCCAGGGCGCATCTATCTCGGTCATACTCGAACTTGCCTAATACTGGAAGTGGTAAAATCTCATTTACCACCGTAAGTTTTTTGTGTAATTTAAAATTCCGTTTCCCAGGAGAATGTCGGCCAAAGCACTCAGCTACTCATCGACTGAGCTTTGGTGGCTAAATATCTGTTGGCAAATATAACCCCAAAAAAGCGTGCTGATGAATTTATGTTAAATACCTCCTGCATAGAAAGACCAGTCCAACCGCTCTCCCAGGCTGACTTAGGAGAACTTTCTTTAGATTCTACTCTCGTGGAATTGTCGCTTTACGCTTTTAACGTAGAAGCTACGGATTTGGGAATGCAAATTTCCCAGATGTTAGAAGCCAATCCGCTGTTACCGGGAGTCATTTTAACCGATCGAGGTGAATTTGCGGGGATGATTTCCAGGCGGAGATTTTTAGAATTTCTCAGCCGTCCTTTTGGGCGAGAATTATTTTTAAAGCGACCTGTGAGGGCTTTGTACCGCTTTGCCCAAACTGAGACTTTAATTTTCCCCAGCAATACTTTAATCGTGGATGCAGCCCGGAAGTCGCTGCTGCGATCGAAAGAACTGCTTTATGAACCAATTGTCGTTCAAGTGTCGCCTCAAAATTATAGTTTGGTAGACGTACACGAACTGCTAGTAGCCCAATCTAATATTCACGAACTAGCAACAAAATTACTGAGACAGCAAACTCAATCTCAACTAATTCAAACCGAAAAACTAGCCAGTTTGGGGCAGATGGTTGCTGGAGTTGCCCACGAAATTAGAAACCCCGTCACCTGCATCAGCGGAAATCTCGGTTTTTTGTCAAACTACTCAAAAGACATCTTGCAATTGCTGACTGCTTACGAACAAATTGTCGGCCCTAGCGCACAAATTGACGAACTCAAAGAAGACATAGAATTTGATTTCTTACAAGAAGATTGGGCGGAAATTCTCAAAAGTATGAAGGTTTCATCCGAGAGACTGACGGAACTTGTCACCAGCCTGCACACCTTCTCTCACATGGACGAAACCCACTTGAAAGAATCTAATATCCACGAGTGTATTGACAGTACGCTACTAATTATGAAAAACCGTCTCAAGTACGGGTTTAAAGTAGTTAAAAGCTATGGAAATTTGCCTTTGGTGAAGTGTTATTCTGGTCAGTTAAGCCAGGTATTTATGAATATTGTCAGCAATGCGATGGACGCCTTGGAAGAGCTAAAAGGAACCAAAGGTTTTGTACCTGCGATTACTATTCAAACTGAGGTAATAAACAGTGCTGACGGAGACTGCGTAAGTTCAGAATTAATGCAAAATTATGTTTTGGGCGATGGCGTCCCGCCCCGCAAGCTACGACAAAATGCAAAATTGCGATCGTCCGCCAGCCAAAATGGAGACTTCAGCCCAGAAGCAGCGGGAAAAAATCCCAATAATGCTTGGATAGCAATCAGAATTGCCGATAACGGGCCGGGAATTGCGCCCGAAATTCAGCGGCGGATTTTTGAGACATTTTTCACTACTAAACCAGCGGGGAAAGGTACTGGTTTGGGTTTGGCAATTACTCATCAAATTGTTACGGAGAAGCATAAAGGTAAGTTGAACTTGCATTCAACGCCCGGTACTGGTACGGAATTTGAGATATTGTTGCCATTAATTTGAAGGCAGTTGAGGATGAAGAATACCCGGCGGTTGAAACCGCGTCTATACAACCAAAACCCGCCTCCGCGGGTTGAAGAACGAGTTGTTAAAATTACGTTTTATTCTTCAGTCCGCGGAGGCGGACATCGTTTGTGTAGACGCGGTTTCCAACCGCCGGATCCTATCTTCTTCCAGCAATTAAGGTCGAAGCTGAACAGGCATTACTAAGAATGTGGCATTGACTCCGCCCAAAGGCTGAAAAATTACAGGGGCAAGAGCACCGTTTAATTGCAGTTGAATTTCGGGAGATTGAGCCGTTTTCAAAATGTCAACTAAGTATTTCACGTTGAAAGCAATATCTATGCTTTCTCCCGAAATCTGTGCCGCCATTGACTCTTTACCGCAGCCGACATCTTTGGCGTCTACTGACAAAGTAATTTCCTGATTTTCCTCGTCGATGCTACATTTGAGGATATTATTTTTTTGATCTGCAAAAACAGCAATTCTTTCGACTGCGGCTAAGAGCGATCGCCGCTCAAGAGTAATTTGCCGCTCAAAAGAGGGCGGAATCAACTGTCGGTAGGCGGGATATTGCCCTTCCAAGGTGCGGGTTGTCAGGCGCTGCTCGGCCCATTCAAACACTACTTGACCGTGTTCAAAATGTAGGGTGACTGGTTCAGTCCACTGTCGCATCACCAGCATTCTTTCTACTTCCCGCAATGCTTTAGCGGGTACAGTCACCTCAAATTCTTCTTCGGTTTCTTCACCTTCTGCTTTTTCGTTGGCAGTTTGAACTACTGCCAATCTGTGGCCGTCTGTAGCTGCAAATTCTAGGCAATCTTTCAGTACCTTTAAATGCACGCCTGCCAGTACCTGTTTTGCTTCGTCGGGGCTAGTAGCAAATAAAGTTCCTTTGAGTCCTTCTATCAAGGCTTCGGGCGGCAATTTCAGGATTGTTCCTGCTTCGATTGCCGGCAATTCTGGGAATTCTTCGGGGCCCATGCCTCTGACTTGATAGCTGCCAGAACTGCAAGTGAGACAAGCGACGGTATCTCCGGCTTCGTCTTCTAAAGTAATCTCTCCATTTGGGAGTCTGGAAACTATATCGTTGAGCAATTTCGCGGGTATGGTAAAACTACCGCCGCCAGTCACTTCTGCTGCAAAGCTGGTGCGAATACCCAAACTGAGATCGAAAGCTGTTAAGCTAACCCGCTGATTTTCCTCATCCGCTACTAAGAGCACGTTGGCTAGTACGGGATGTGTCGGGCGGGAGGGAACGGCCCGACTTACCAACGAGAGGTTGGCGTTGAGGTCACTTTGGGTGCAAACCAATTTCATGAGATGAAGGTTAATTAACCGGATTTGAGATAGAAACAAATCGTATCACAGAAAGTCGGTGGCTCGGTTTTTCTGTGTGTAGGTGTGCACACAGCACCAGATTCATTTTTAATTTGTTGAATTATTTTTCTGGGGTTCGCTCTGTGTAAACTGTGGAAAACAAAATTAAATGCTTGTCTGAAAAGGCTTGTAGTTGCTTTTTGCCTGTGGAAAACTTGTGGAAAAGCTGGAAAAAGTCGATCGCCCGCCCCTCGATCCTCAAAAACTTTTTTCAGCCAGAGAGTTAAGGATCTTTAGGGTGTCGATGATATCGAAGAATGTCCAGGTTAAAAGCATCCGTGATATTTTCCACAAACTTACGGTGATTTGTCCACAGGTTTTTCCACAGCTAATCTCAAATCCGATGCCACCGGATTTGAGATTACCCACAGTCAGGACACGACGGTGTACCGTTTTCCTACAATTGGCGATCGTTACATTCGAGCAAGACAAGCTGAAGTGCATTTAAATTGTATAGTCAAGTTTAAAAAAAGTTCTGTGGGGTGGGCCAGAAAGCCCGCCCGAAAAATACAATTTAGACGCGAAACAGCTTATTCAGCCGAGATATATTTGAAATTGAAGCAACGCCTGATATTACAGTCGCCAAACCTCGATATCATAGAATCCGTTTAACAAAAAAGTCGCCTCCCTACTTAAGCATCCAGCTAATTCTAGTGAGGACATCATTGTTTACCGTCAAAGCCTCAAACCCTTAAGTATATTGAATGCTTGATGAATATCAGATTCTGTAACTGCACCATATCCAAGTACCAAATAATAATTTGCCTCTTTTGCATCAGGCTCAAAGTAAGCTGCCCCTGACCACAAACCCACTCCTCGTTCTGCTGCGAGATCCACAATCTCGTCTGCGGGCTGATTAGGTGGAAGCTTAATCCAAAACTGCATACCACCACCAGGGAGTTGCCAACTCCACTCTGGAAACAACTCTCGTAAATACAGCGGTTATCAGAAAGATTCGCGGACGTTGTTGGGCTTGGGCCCTCTTGGTTTAAACGGTTATGTAAGCTGTCAGTTATACCTCATCTTTTTGAGAAAGGCTATACGTAGCGATCGAGTCTCGTTCTCGAACTTTCAACGAAACTTTTAGGACTAAGGGTAAGCATCCTATGGATAGTAACCACTAGAGGGTTTGCCCATACAAAGCACCATATATTTGGGCGTTGTGTTGATACTAGGATTGGTATCGCTAGATTTTTAGTATCCTTTTTCGTTAGAAATCATACAAGACGAAATATTCCAGCAATGGTACACTCAAAATATCTTTAATTGGAGCATTAGTTAGCTCCAATGACGCCACATCATATATAGTAGTAAATGTTTGTTACTAATGAAACGGAGTTGATTAGGAATTGTAAATATTTATTGCCTGTAACGTTGTTTCCCTTAATGTCAAGGAACTTTTTCATGATGACAGTGAACAAGCTAGGTGCATCTATCTTTCAGGAAAACTACAAAAGCCCTTTGGGCCGATGGAATGAATCAAGTTGGATACGGAACAAACCTCTTCGGGAAGGTAACATTGAAGGTTTACCCTTTTCTCCAGATCTCGTCCCGTTAGCCGATCATCCTGCCATTGCGTCAGATTCAACTCATCGGGTAACGGTTCTAGCTTATCGACTCCTTGCTCATTTACAATTCACAACTTTGTTGGAATTGAGTCATGTCAATCCTGTTTGCAGCAGTCTGGCTCAAGGAAATGCACCCATTTTTTTAAGCACGCTTCAGCGCAATGATGCTCTGCGAATTTATTGCGATGAAGGAGGACACGCTCTCTTTGTTGAATTATTTTCAACTCAGGTGGAGGAGGCATTCGGACTCGATCGATCGGTTATTGGTCGTCCACACTTCGATCGCATCATCGAGAAAATTATTGCTGAACATCAAACTCGGCTGTCGCCCCATCTCATTCAACTGTTTTTTGTCACAATCTCAGAAACTCTGGTGACAAAGGTTCTTAACAATGTTCCCCACGATCCTCAAGTCTCTCCTATTGTCCGTGCGGTTATCGGCGATCATGCGGCTGACGAAGCGTTGCACAGCGTTTATTTTCGTGGCTTGTTCCCCATCCTTTGGCAAAGCCTTGGATCCTATGAGCAAGAGGAAATGGGACAATTACTGCCACAACTGGTATGGGCATTTCTGGGCCCCGATCGCCAACTCGAATACAGTATTCTGAGGCGCTTAGGCTTTAATGCAAAGGATTCGGAAGGAATTCTAGAAGAGGTTTACGTACCCAGCCAAATTGCTAAATTTGTTCGACAAGCTGCCAATCCAACCTTAAAAATGTTTGCAGCCGCTGGAGTGTTGGACGATCGTACAATTGAGCAAGTTTTCGCAGATTACGAATTGATTTAAGGGTGACTACTTTGAAACACGCCACTGTCATTAGACATATTGCCTTTGAGGATCTGGGAAGTTTAGCTGAAGCATTGAATCAGCAAAACTACACAGTCAGATATTTAGAAGCTGGATCGGATGATTTGACTCAGATCGATCGCAACACAAGTCTGCTGATAATTCTTGGAGGCCCAATTGGAGCTTACGATGAGCAGGATTATCCGTTTCTAATTGATGAGTTACGTCTATTAGAATATCGTCTTGCTAACGATTTGCCTACGCTAGGGATTTGTTTGGGGGCACAGTTGATGGCTCGTGCTTTAGGAGCGAAAGTTTATCCTGGATTGCAAAAAGAGATTGGATGGTCTCCTCTAAACCTGAGTCTAGCAGGTCAGCAAACACCACTTGCTCACTTAGCAGGAGATAAAACAGCCGTTCTTCATTGGCATGGAGATACCTTCGATCTGCCTACTGATAGCACTCATTTAGCGGCTAGTGCGATTTATCAAAACCAAGCTTTTTCATGGAAAAAAGGAGGATTGGCGTTGCAGTTTCATCCAGAAGTCACAGCTCAAGGATTAGAACGGTGGTTCATTGGTCATGCGTGTGAAATTGGAGCAACGCCTGATATCACAGTCGCTAAACTTCGAGAGGATACAATTCGTTATGCTGGACATTTATCAGCTCAAGCAGCGAAGTTCTGGGAAGATTGGTTAGCGTCTTTACCGCAGGCTTTCAACAGTTGACAGTTGACAGTTGACAGTTGACAGTTTGAGAGTATATGTAGGGTGTGTCGCCCTAAACAATCTCTAAAAAAGAGTGAAAATCGGTGGGGCGACGCACCTTACACATTGGGTGAACGAAACAACCCTCCGTTTCACATCGCCCAACAATTTTATTGTTGCAACATTTTTTCACGCATGATATTACAAGGGCGAAGCATTTCGGTAGACAATTTATTAGTGAGAACCAGAGATTGACTACCGAAATGCTTCGCCCCTACGAATATATTTGCACTCATTGAGATGCACCCGTCCGAATCCCTGTCATGGCTTCCTTCTTTCTTCTTCTTAACTTTTGCGGCTGACAGCGTTAATTCGATCGCTCAATTGACGCAAAGTTTGGGCTAAAGTCGGATCGGTATTCCGCAACTGAGCAATTTTGTCGCAACTATAAAGCACTGTCGTGTGATCCTTGCCGCCGAAAACTTCGCCAACCTTCGGCAAACTCAAATCGGTAT
Source organism: Microcoleus sp. PH2017_05_CCC_O_A (assembly GCF_020738785.1). Lineage (NCBI taxonomy): Bacteria > Bacillati > Cyanobacteriota > Cyanophyceae > Oscillatoriales > Microcoleaceae > Microcoleus > Microcoleus sp. PH2017_05_CCC_O_A. The sequence goes on from NZ_JAEQCB010000013.1 coordinate 49,034, forward strand.
GCTGCCGAATTAAATACATCCCGATTTGACGGGCAAAGCTAATTTCTCGCCTGCGGGAAACACCCTTCAAGTCTTCCACAGAAACATCAAACACCTCAGCCACAACTGCAATGACTGCATCGGGTGTCGCCTCTACGGTTTCAGTTTGCGGGTTCAAAATCGGGGTGATATTCTCCACAGTCATCGGCAAACCGGTAATAGAAAGATATGCTACGGCTCGAATTAAAGCACCTTCTAATTCCCGAACGTTGGAAGTGTAACTAGAAGCAATGTATTCTATGACATCTCGCGGCAGCCTCATGTTTTCATACTCGGCTTTTTTCTGCAAAATTGCCATGCGTGTTTCCAAGTCTGGCAATTGAATATCGGCAATTAATCCCATCGAAAATCTGGAACACAAGCGCTCTTGCAGGCGGGGAATCTGCTGCGGCGGGCGATCGGAAGCTAAAACTACCTGATTTCCGGCTTCGTGCAATGTATTAAAAGTGTGAAAAAATTCTTCTTGGGTGTATTCTTTGCCTTCGATAAATTGGATGTCATCTATTAATAAAACATCGGCTGCGCGATAGTGATCGCGGAAAGTTTGCATACTATCTTTGCGAATGGCAGCGATTAAATCGTTAGTGAATTTTTCAGTTGAAACGTAAAAAACTTTGGCGCTGGGGTCAATTTCTAAGCGATAATGACCGATCGCCTGCATGAGATGAGTTTTGCCCAAACCAACGCCGCCGCACAAAAATAGGGGATTGAATTCTCGGCCCGGAGACTCGGCTACTGCGAGGGCTGCTGCGTGGGCCATGCGGTTGTTGGAACCGACGACAAAGCGGGAAAATACGTATTTGGGGTTTAAATGGGCAGGTTTCGGCGGGTGTAGGGAGTGGCTTTCGGGGCTATCGGCGATCGGGGATGGCCAAATCATGGCGGAGTCGTTGCTACCACCTGTTTCATTTCCCCCGGCAATTGTCAAGTAAATTTCTACGGGATAGCCGAGAATTTCTTCAACTGCGTCGGCGATCGTTTTGACGTAGTATTTTTGCAACCAATTGCGAGCAAAGGGGTTGGGGGCGCTGACGATCAAACAGTTATTTTCGAGTTGTTCGGCTCTGGCCGTTTTGATCCACGTCTCAAAGCTAGGCCTGCTCAGTTGTACCTGGAGACGTTCAAGTATCTGATTCCACAGACTTTCGAGCGTAATGTCCACTGCTTACCTTTGCCGATCGGCATTCAAGAGATTCAATTTGTATTCTCACAGAACTCAGTTTAATCGAAGTGGCGATTTTGAATGTCGATCGATCGAGCGACATGGTGTCGGCTTGGGATCTGTTTGGGAACCCATATCTAGAGGCTCTGCCTCGTTGATAGTGGAGTAAAACAATTGCCCAAAATATTTTCCGTAACAATTATATACACGCTAAAGCAGTGTTAGACTCACCTTAACAAGCAAACAAGCGCCCCTAGCTGTTACTAGAGACGCTTTCGATCGCTTGTTTTTTTCAGAGCGACTGGCTGCCACCAAAAACGCTCGTCAATTTCCCATTTTTATGGTCTTTGTACAGACCAAGGAGTTTATATGCCGCTTCTAAAAACCTACAGAAATCTGTAAATCAAACTTAGCGGTCTATGTTTTGCCTAGAGCAAGTGCTATATGCTTGCCTTTTTGCTCAGGTTGGCCTACTCTTCCCAGTTAGAGACTGCCTTGATTAGCAGAGGACTTGAAATATTTGGTTTTTTGACGATCAGTTTGAGCCAAGTGTTTTTCTGTGGTTTTCATACCCAGTAAGCTTTAGCAACCCGCACTAATCAAGCGTTTCCCCAGTTTATCACAATTATTGTTGGTTTTCGTCAAATTCTGAGAAAACCTAGACAAACCTATGTATTTTGGCAACTGCCTAAAACCCTGAACAAAAAACACAAATAGCCCTTATTTCCCAGGCTCTTCCTCGCTTGTGTCTGATTCACGGGAGGTAGAGCCGATCGATTTATGTCCCCAAGTAGAGCCGGGAGACGAAAAAAAATGAGAAAAAATTTGAAACATGAGTGTAGATCAACAAGTTGTCTGAAATATTAACCTTAGCTAAAATCTACAATCGGCTGACCAAATTACTTTCGGTCAATGCTAGAGTTTAAGGGAGTCTGCCGATCGCCCAAAAATTTTGTTTGTGGCTCTGCGGATATAGCAGGTATCAAAGAGCTGCTAGGCAAGTATTTAAATTTGGCCCGAAAGCCTTAAAACGTAGCGATGAAGAGTTCTACTGGCAAATTTTGGAAGCAACCGGCAATTTATATATTGCTGCTGGTAACGGGAGCAGGAGCCGCCATGTTGGGCGATCGGCTGTCGGTTTCTCAATTGCGTGCAAATTCGGGGGATGGGGGACAAAGAACCCTGCAACCGAGATTGGAAGTGCCGCCTGCTAATACTAAGCCTCAAGCTAGCAAAGTCTTGCCGCCTGTTCCCTTGTCGGGGGATGCGGCTAATGTGAATTTTATTGTGGCTGCGGTGGCAAAAGTGGGGCCGGCTGTGGTGCGGATCGATGCTTCGCGCAAGGTGAAACCAGGAAATAGAGGGGTTTCGCCGGAGGATTTTTTTGGTGGACAACCAAATTCGGGCGGCAGGGGCGGAATCGAACGGGGTACTGGTTCGGGTTTTGCGATCGGGACTGACGGCGTGATTCTCACTAACGCTCACGTTGTGGAGGGCGCGGATACGGTAAATGTCACTCTCAAGGACGGCCGCAGCTATCAGGGGCGGGTGTTGGGGGCGGATAAGGTGACGGATGTTGCTGTGGTGAAGATTGAGGCGAATGATGTGCCTGTGGTGACGATCGGCAATTCTGATAAGCTGCTGTCTGGGGAATGGGCGATCGCGATCGGCAATCCTTTGGGTTTGGACAATTCGGTGACAGCGGGGATTATTAGCGCTACAGGGCGATCGAGTACCGAGGTGGGCGTACCCGACAAGCGCATTGGTTTTATTCAAACAGACGCTGCAATCAATCCGGGAAATTCCGGCGGCCCGCTGCTGAATGCTTCGGGTGAAGTGATCGGGATGAATACGGCGATTATTCAAGGTGCTCAAGGATTGGGGTTTGCGATTCCGATTCAGGCGGCGCAAGAGGTGGCGCAGGAACTGATTTCGACGGGGAAAGTCGAACACGCTTATCTGGGTATTGAAATGGCGACGCTGACTCCGGAGGTGAAGCAGCAAATTAACGGCAATGCTAACAGCAATTTGCGAGTTGCAGTCGATCGGGGTGTGGCGATTGTGAGTGTTGTTCCTAATTCTCCCGCAGCCGCCGCAGGTTTGCGGGCTGGAGATGTGATTCAAAAGATTAATAATCAGCCGATTATTCAGTCGGAAGCTGTTCAGGACTTCGTGCAAAATGCGAAGGTTGGCGGCAATTTGCAAATGGAAATCAACCGCAACGGGCAAATAGTTAATTTGAGTGTGAAACCGGGGAGTTTGCCCGTTCAACAAGTTCGATAATCAGTTGTCAGTTGGCAGTTGGCAGTTGGCAGTAGTTATTTAACAATAACCAAATAACAAATAACAAATAACCAATAACAAATAACAACTAACCAATAACTATGCCAGAAATCTTGCAAATTTCACAATTAGGAAATCCGGTACTGCGCCAACCGTCGCAAGTTGTCGAGAATGTGAAGGACGATCGCATTCAACAGCTAATCGACAACCTAATTTCTACCGTCCAACACGCGCACGGAGTGGGAATTGCCGCCCCTCAAGCTGCGATGTGCGATCGGCTGTTCATCGTCGCATCCCGCCCCAACCTGCGGTATCCCCAAGCACCGCACATGGAACCGACAGCGATGATTAATCCCCGGATTGTCGCTGCATCAACAGATACAGCCAAAGACTGGGAAGGCTGTTTGAGTATTCCGGGGATTCGGGGATTGGTGCCGAGAAGTAGGGCGATCGAAATTGAATACACTTGTAGAGACGGGAAACTCCACAGACAAGAATTGACAGACTTTGTGGCTCGGATTTTTCAGCACGAATACGACCATTTAGATGGGATCGTGTTTTTAGACAGGGTGGAAAGCACGACAGAACTGATGACAGAGGATGAGTACCAAAAGCAATTTGTTAAATTACTTTAGCTGTGCAATACTGTTAGCCGATTGTTACTCATTGTACTGGTGAGCAGACTGTTCGTGCAACCTATACAAAGTAGTAAATTCGAGATTTTGAGATTACATAAGTACGGCGATTGCATCCTCAAGATGCCATCTTTTTTGTTTGCTTGAAACCCGCAAAACCAACCAATGCTAAAGCAGTTCCCGCAACAGTCATTGGTTCGGGAACTGGTTCGGCTGCCGTGTCTGCCAGTTCATACAACATAGTGTTACCAGAGCGATAGGGCGATCGCTCAACACCAAGAAAATGAGTGCGAGCGTAGATATAAGTTTCAGTATATCCCTCAAATCCAGATATCCACCGACCGGGATTAGATAATCCATTGGTATCCAAAGACCAGGCTGCTCCTGACTCGTATCTCGTGTAATACTCTCCAAATCCTGTGTCTGGAATGTCAACTACTTCGGTTAATCTGTCTGAACCCCTAGCTTTTATGCCGCGAAATTCCCCTTCAAAAAATAAAGCTATTGCTCCTGCTAAATCATAATATTCTCTGCGTGGCAATCGATATTCTGGCGAACTTGGTCCAGCTAATCCGGCAACAAATACAGTATTTAATCTCCCTTCAGAAACTGTAGCTTCTTCTATGCCTATTCCTGCAATCCCAGAGTTGCTAAACTTAACCAAACCGCTGGCAAATCCGGGCGCCTTCAAATTATACGTGAGAACTGCCGAGCGGGCGATCGGCATATCGGCTATTGAAATTGCTCCGTAGCAGATCGCTGTCCCTGCTAAAACTGCCAGTATGTTTCGAGTATTATTGGTCATAACTTTTCAATGAAGTCCCTAATCAACTCGCTCTCTAATCGATGTAACTAGAATATCCCTCATAATAAATAATGGCAAGCAAGTATCTACAATATTCACAAACGTTTACGTTTTAAAATATTTTTATCACTCATTTTCTTGTATAGTTGTTATTGATATTAAAAGTTGGTGGTATAATTTTTAACATTATGAACAGCAATCAACAACCTGAAAATCATCAGCCACAAATTATTTTAATTACCGGAAATATGGCTGCTGGAAAATCAACAGTTGCCCAATCACTTGCCGAAAGGTTGCCCAAAAGCGTTCACCTGCGCGGGGATATCTTTCGTCGCGCGATCGTGAATGGGCAGGCCCAAATGACGTTAAATTTGTCAGCAGAGGCATATCAGCAACTTCAATTGCGCTATCACCTGGCAGCAATGGCAGCGCGACAATATCTCCAGGCTGGCTTTACCGTTGTCTATCAAGACATTATCATTGGTTCGGCACTTGCTGAGATAGTTGCCTCGTTTCATGATGTGCCGTTGTGTGCGATCGTTCTGTGTCCCTCGGCAGAGGTTGTAGCGGCAAGGGATGCAGCACGATTGAAGACCGGATATGCCAACGAAACCATGGTTTATGAATTCGATCGCATCCTCCGCACCGAAACCCCTCATCTCGGTTATTGGCTGGATTCAACCCATCTAACGGTTTCAGAAACGGTCGATCGGATTTTGGCACATTTACAAGATGAATCAGTGAGTTGACATCGCTATGTGCCGAATGCGCGCTCCTAAATCAATCGTTTAAAGAGAAGACATATGATCCTTGACATTTAAAATTTGTCGTATAATTGTTAAATAACATCAGTGATGTCGCGAACAGGAGAGCAAATGTCAATTAACTTGGAAAAAGGCGGAAGAATCAATCTTTCTAAAGAAGCACCGGGGCTGAAAAATGCCGGGATCGGTTTGGGATGGGATATCAACGCTACAGACACCGGAGGGGCATTTGACTTAGACGCTTCCGTGTTTATGCTGGGCGCTGCTGGTAAAATTCCTAGCGAAAAATACTTTGTTTTCTACAATAACAACGAGTCGCCGGATTCTTCTGTAAAACATCTGGGAGATAGCAGAACCGGAGAAGGAGTTGGCGACGATGAAACCGTTACAGTTGATTTAACCAAAGTCGATCCAGCGGTAGAAGAGATTGTGTTTGTCGTGACAATCCACGAAGCGGAATCGAGAAGACAAAATTTTGGTCAAGTGCGGAATGCTTTTATCAGGATTTACGACACCACTACTAATACAGAAGTAACGAAATACGATTTGGACGAGGATTTTTCTCGGGAGACTGCGGTGGAGTTTGGCAGACTTTACAAGAAAGATGGCGAGTGGAGGTTCCAAGCTGTCGGACAAGGCTATAATTCCGGCTTGCAAAGCTTTGTAGATAAGTACGCCTGATCAGAAGGAAATAGAGAAGACGTAGGATTGAAACCTCGTCTAAAAAAACAAAGTCCCCAGAGGCGGACTGAAGAAAGTCAGGTAATTTCAATCGCCCGTTCTTCAACCCGCTGATATCGAGCTTTGTTTGTATAGGCGCGGTTTCAATCTAAATCCGATCAGAACTGTATTGCACGATAAACCTTACACAATTACAAAGATATGGCTATTAACTTGACAAAAGGACAATCGATCGTACTCAGCAAAAGTGAATTCGACTTATCCCGATTAACATTAGCTTTGGGCTGGGATGTAGCGCAAGCTAAAACAGGTCTTTTCGGTAGAAGCAGCGGTGCAAATTTTGACTTAGATGCCTACGCTTTGTTGCTGGGAGAAAATGGCAAATTAAAAACTTACAAAGAAGATGTAATTTATTACTCTCATTTAGAGTCGAAGGATAAAACAGTTGTTCATTCCGGCGACAATCTCACCGGAGCCGGAGACGGAGATGACGAACAAATATTTGTGAAACTAAGCTCTTTACCAGCAGAATATCACAAAATTATCTTGGGCGTAAATATTTACGATGGAAAAAACAGAAAACAGCATTTTGGCATGGTAGAAAATGCTTTTGTGAGGGCTGTAGATGCAGCCGGAAAAGAAATTGCTCGCTATCGCTTGTCAAGCGATCCTTCCTATGAAGGCAAATTAAATATGTTGATGGGAGAAGTTTATCGAGAAGGTGGCGAGTGGAAATTTAAGGCCTTGGGAAATCCTTTGGCTGAAGATTTGAACGGTGTTGTCGGTTCGTTTATGCGGTGAATAAAAAGCTTCACTTGTGTTCAAAAGATAATTCATCTTTTCACATATACCCGCCTTCATTCAGTTGACAGTTGACAGTTGACAGTTGACAGTTGACAGTTGACAGTTGACAGCACTTGAGCTAGAAGGAAAAAGATAGGAGCAATGAATAGTCTGATTTTAGTTTATTCCTACAAGGGAGAGAGGCTTGAAACCAATTCTTTCTGGTAAAACAGACGGGGATTACATTTAGTTGAATAAATCAAAAATTGACAACCACAATTTTTGATTTAAATAAAAATCTATGTTTATCTAGGTTGTCTGTGGTGGTGGGGCGGGTTTATATAGATTGTTTGTGGGAAGTAAATGTGATTGGTGAACCCGCCCTTACAGATTTGTTGAAAATTGTACAAGATTTATGGGTAGGGACACAGCATTGCTGTGTCCTAATTTGTATGCTAACCAATCAGTTATTCTTGGATAGCCATGCAGGTAGAAAGCATTTTTGCCACTCCAACAATCGGCAATTGATTGAGCATTTCCGCCGCAAAAGCATCAATCAGCAAATAGCGACTTCTTTCTAAATCTAAGCCGCGGCTTTGCAAGTAGAAAAGTTCATCATCTTCCAACTGGCTGACAGTTGCACCGTGGGAACATTTAACGTTATCCGCCACAATTTCCAACTGCGGTTTTGTATCGACACGTGCTCTCGGCGACAGCAACAAATTCCGACTCAATTGTCCGGCATCTGTTAATTGTGCGGCTTTGCGAACAAAAACTTTGCCGTTAAATACGGCGCGGGCTTTGTTACCGACAATGCACTTGTGCAATTGCCGACTTGTGCCGTGGGGATGATTGAAATCGATTAAACTGTGAGTGTCCGCCAACTGTTCGCCAAAGGCTACGGTTAAGCCGTTTAAAGTTGTTTCGGTGCCTTCGCCGCGCTGAAATACTTCTAAATTGTGCCGCGATATTTTGCCGCCCAAACTGATAGCATGACAAGTATAACGACTATTGCGCGCTTGCTCGATCGCGCTTTTGCCAATATGCACCACATCCAAACCTTCGCGCTGAAGCCGAACATGATTCACAGTGGCGTTTTCGCCGACAACAACATCCGTCACAGCATTCGTAAAAGCGGGTACATTGCCGATAGTTGCGTAATCCTCAACGACAGTGATGTTGCTGCCAGCCTCAGCTATGATTAAGCAGTGCGGCTGACACATCGTCCCAGATGCACCTGGTGCGGTCAAGAACAGCAAATGAATCGGAAGGTCGATCGACATATTAGCCGGTACGAACACCACCGCAGCATCCACCAAACCCGCAGTATTCAAGGCTGTGAACACTTCAGTTTGCTGTTTGTGCTTGCTCAAAACATCGGTGATGCGCGATCGATATTTTTCCGGTACATTGGATAGATTACCTACATAAAAGTCCGGCAAATTCCCCGTTGACAAATCCGGCGCATAAAAACCGTTAACAAATACCAATCTTAATGGTAAATCATCCCGATTTTTCACAGGCATAATAATATCAGTCAGCTTAACATTTGACTGATTGCTCTGCGGTACATGAAAAGGAACTTGCAAAACCGGCGACAAATCAGTAAAGCGCCATTCCTCATCCCTCACAGTTGGAAAACTCGCAGCCAGCACATATTCAGTCGCCGCATCCCGCAAATCCTGCAACCCGTAAGTCGAACTTTCGCTATTAGCAACCTCCAACTTACCGCACTGATTAACCAAATCAGCCAAAAACATTTCCCTAGTAGCAACCTGAGTATTTATCATCGCGCGCCAACTCCTGCTGCTTCTTCTTCCACAACCCAGTCATAACCGCGCTCTTCCAATTCCAGCGCCAACTCTTTCGGGCCAGTTAAGATAATTCTACCAGCTTCCATGACGTGAATGAAATCAGGGATAATGTAATTCAACAACCGCTGATAGTGAGTAATCACCAACATCGAATTTTCAGCATTTGACAACTGATTCACACCGCCAGCAACAATTTTGAGAGCATCGATATCCAAACCAGAATCAGTCTCATCCAAAATAGCTAACTTCGGTTCCAACAGCGCCATTTGCAAAATCTCATTCCGCTTTTTCTCACCACCGGAAAAACCCTCATTTACGCTGCGGCTCAAGAAAGCCGGATTCATCTTAACAATATCCAGCTTGTCCTCGATTAAATCTTGGAAATCAAAAGCATCTAATTCTTCCAATTCACGATGTTTGCGGTGAGCATTGTAAGCCACGCGCAAGAAATCGACATTGCTAACGCCGGGAATTTCTAAAGGATATTGGAATGCTAGAAACACACCAGCCAGAGAGCGTTCTTCTGGCGGTAATTCCAGTAGATTCTGCCCTAAAAATGTCACTTCTCCACCTGTTACTGTATAAGCGGGATGGCCGGCTAATATTTTGGATAATGTGCTTTTCCCTGAACCGTTCGGGCCCATGATGGCGTGAATTTCGCCGGATTTAATTTCTAGGTTCAAACCCTTCAGGATTTGGGTATCTTCAACATTCGCAGTTAAATTGCGGACGGATAGAATTACTGGACTATTTTCAACAATCATCTCTTTTTTTCCTTGGCCTCAATGCAGTTTACAGTGGGTGGGGGCGGGTTTATTTAACCTGTTTGCACCGTTTAAGGTTTTTGGTGAACCCGCCCCTACAAGTTTTTGATAATGGTGCAAGATGTGAGTTCTATCAGGGGCTTTTTGGTGGGTGGGGGCGGGTTTATTTAACCTGTTTGCACCTTTTAAGGTTTTTGGTGAACCCGCCCCTACAGGTGTTTGATATATGGCGCAAGATGTGAGTTCTATCAGGGGCTTTTTGGTGGGTGGGGGCGGGTTTATTTAACCTGTTTGCACCTTTTAAGGTTTTTGGTGAACCCACCCCTACAGGTTTTTTGATAATAGTGCAAGATGTGAGTTCTACCCGACACTTCCTTCGAGTTTCAGGCTCAACAGCTTATCAGCTTCCGCAGCAAATTCCATCGGTAACTGATTGAAAACGTCTTTGCAGAAACCGCTAATCATCATCGAAATGGCATTTTCTGCGGAAATTCCCCGCTGCGCGAAGAAGAACAATTGCTCTTCCCCAATCTTAGAAGTCGAGGCTTCATGTTCCACTTTAGCAGTATGGTTCTGCACTTGAATATAAGGGAAAGTATTCGCTTGAGCGTTATCGCCAATCAGCATCGAGTCGCACTGGGAATAATTGCGAGCGCCTTTCGCACTCGGCCCCATTTTCACTAAGCCGCGATAACTGTTAGAAGAATTCCCCGCCGAAATTCCTTTGGAAATAATCGTGCTGCGAGTGTTTTTGCCGACGTGGATCATTTTGGTGCCGGTATCAGCTTGCTGCTTGTTGTTTGTCAGCGCTACCGAGTAGAATTCGCCCACCGAGTTGTCACCAACTAACACGCAACTGGGATATTTCCAAGTAATCGCGGAACCGGTTTCTACTTGTGTCCAAGAAATCTTGGAATTGACTCCTTGACACAAACCGCGCTTTGTCACAAAGTTGTAAATGCCGCCTTTCCCATTAGCATCGCCGGCGTACCAGTTTTGCACTGTTGAATATTTGATATCGGCATTATCCATTGTTACCAATTCGACGACGGCGGCGTGCAGTTGGTTGGTGTCAAACATCGGTGCGGTGCAGCCTTCCAGGTAAGATACAGAACTGTTTTCTTCTGCAACAATTAGGGTGCGCTCGAACTGGCCGGAATCTTCGTTGTTGATGCGGAAATAGGTTGACAATTCCATTGGGCATTTGACGCCTTTGGGAATGTAAACGAAGGAACCGTCGGTGAATACGGCGGAGTTGAGGGCTGCGAAAAAGTTGTCGCCGACTGGTACGACAGTGCCAAGATATTTTTCGATTAGTTCGGGATAGTCTTTGACGGCTTCTGTGATTGAACAGAAGATAACGCCGTCTTTTGCTAGTTTTTCTCTAAAGGTTGTGGCAATTGAAACGCTGTCGAAAACAACATCGACGGCGACATTTCCCAGCCGTCTTTGTTCGGATAGGGGAATGCCGAGTTTCTCGAAGGTTTCTAATAGTGTCGGATCAACTTCGTCCAAACTGTTGAGCTTTTTGGGCTTTTGTTTGGGCGCGGAATAGTAGATAATGTTTTGGTAGTCGATCGCGGGATAGTTGACATGAGGCCAGGTCGGCTCGGTCATGGTCAGCCACTTGCGGTATGCTTTGAGGCGGAATTGCAGTAAGAATTCCGGTTCGTTTTTCTTGGAGGAAATCAGCCGCACTACATCTTCGCTCAAGCCGCGAGGGATGGTGTCTGACTCGATGTCGGTGACGAAACCGTATTTGTAGGGCTGGTTGACTAGGGTTTGGGCTGTGGTAGAACTCATTATTTTGCGTGTTCAGTGTTCTAGATAATGCTCTCAAAGATGGCAGACGGGCAATCAACGGAATTTTAGATTTTAGATTTTGGATTTTGGATTGGGGAATCTTGGTGCAAGCCCTGTCCTTTAAGGACGGAACAATCGTAAATAGTAAATCTAAAATTTCTAAGCTTCACACTGAGCGGGTGGAGTAAATCTAAAATCCAAAATCGTAAATCCAAAATTGGTTGGCTGTCTGGGCTTGAGCGAGTTTTGCTGGACTGCTCTGTTGAGTTAAACAACAAATCTGTTGCTTTACTATATTTTAAGCTACATTAACAATAGTGATATTGTCAAAGTCTCAGAAATATTTTTTTGTGAAGATGATGCAGACTCAGCAGACTTCCACTAAACAAGACATCTTGCAGTTTTTGCTCAAGGGGGGTCAAGGGACGGCTCTCCAGTTGGCGGAGTCTTTGGATGTCAGCCCCCAGGCGATTCGCCGTCATTTGAAGGATTTGGAGGGGGAGGGGCTGATTCAGTATCGGTCGGTTCAGGCTGGGATGGGGCGACCGCAGCACATTTATGAGCTTACCAGTCTGGGGCGCGATCGCTTCCCGAATCGTTATGGCGATTTTGCGGTTTCTTTTCTGCATACTTTGGCTGAGACTGTTGGCCGCGAGCAAGTGATTTCTATCCTGCGAAAACAGTGGCAAGGTAAGGCGATGGAGTACCGCAGGGTGATGGGTGCGGGTTCGCTGCAAGAGCGGGTGGCTAGGTTGATGGAGCTTCGCAGGGATGAAGGTTACATGGCTGAGTGGTATCCTGTAGATTCTGTGGATGATGATTTGTGCGATCGCGATAAGGGCGATCGATTTGTGTTTATGGAACACAATTGTGCTATTTCTAATGTGGCTGAAACTTTTCCGAGTGTTTGTGGTAATGAGTTGGAGATGTTTGCTGCTGTGTTGCCGGATTGTACGATAGAGCGCACTCACTGGATTATTGATGGGGAACACCGCTGCGGTTATTTGATTATTGCAAGGAAGGAAGTTCGGCAACGGATTTTGTAACGGATTTTGTAACGGATTTAACGGATGTCACGGATGTCATGGATTAGCAGTAACAAATAACAAGTAACAAGTAACAAATAACAAATAACAAATAACAAATAACAAATAACAAATAACAAGTAACTAATAACTATGGAACCATTAGCTGATTTTTTAAAGCCGGAAGAGTGTGCGGAAGTTGATATGGCGCTGTTGTCGTCGAAGGAAAAGTTTTCGGCGCGGCTGGCAATTTATGCTTTGAGGGTGTTGAAGCAAATTGCTGGGGAGACTGGTTTGCCGGTGGCTGAGGTGACTAATGGGCAGGTGATGGATTGGGTTAAGAATGATGAGAGTATTCAGCAGTCAATTCAAGTTGATGCTAGTTTTGAAAACTTTTTTACGAATTTGGTGGTTGCGTCTTTGCGGCCTTTGAGGCAAATTGCTGTGGAAGTTGGAGGGGCGATCGAGCAATTAACAGTTAAGCAGGTTGTGGCGTGGTTTGTAAAGGATGGGAAGATTCGCAGAGAACAGGGTGTGGATGCGGCGTTTTTGGATTTGTGATAGGACTGATGGGCGGGCAGGATGCCCACCCCACAAGAAAATTTACTCTTTGTGTCTTTGTGGAACAGGCATCTTGCCTGTTCAGTGAGAAAGGTGCAACATCTCAGCAAAAAATCTTTCAAAAAGGGGTTGACAAACTTAGGGGAGTTTGGTAATGTAATGGATGTCGAGCGAAAGAGATGCAAAACATCAAATTTAACGCAGACACAGGATTCAAAGTTTTCAAAGCTTTCCTGGTGCTTATGATGTAATGGAACCACTCCGATCCATCCCGAACTCGGTTGTTAAACGTTGCTATGGCGGTTGTTAGTCATTATCTTTATCACTCGGCGGTTGAAACCGCTTCTACACAAACGAAGTCCGCCTTCGCGGACTGAAGAATAAGAGGTAAAACTTTATGAAGATTAGTTATGATTCCGAAATTGACGCTCTATACATTAGACTTGTAGAAGGTAAGCATGAGTGCCGAACTTTACAGTTAACTGACGAAATTGCTTTAAATATTGGGGAAAATGAGTTATTGGTAGGGATAGAAGTTTTAGATGCTAAACAGGTTTTAGGTAGTGGAAATGTACCTAATGTAGTGCTAGAAAATATAGCTTTTACTGTAGCTTAAATAGAAAGAGCGATCGCTACCTATGCAAATCTAAGTAAGGATGAGTGGAAAAATGATCCGTACTTTTGATGCAAAATCTTATACAGATTTACTTGTTCGGTATCAACCAAAACCGATCGCAAATGAAGCAGAAAATGATGCCGCGATCGCTCTTGCTTGCGAACTGGAACACGGCCCTATGCGATCGCTGGAGGAAGAGCTATTTCTGGAGCTTTTGATAACGCTGATTGAAAAGTTTGAAGCTGAAAATTATCCAATTCCCGCAGGAAATGCTGCTTCAATGTTGCAACATTTAATGGATGCGAGAGATTTGGACAAATCTGATTTGATTCCTGTTTTGGGAACGGAAACTGAGGTTGAGAAAGTTTTTGTTAGTGAAAGGGCGATCGAAATAGATGAAGCCAGAAAGTTAGCTGATTTTTTCCAAGTTGATATGAGTTTTTTGCTTTAAGTGCGATCGGTAATATTTATGGATTGGCTTGATTACCTCCTAATTCCAAACACCAACGCTGCATAGCTTCATCATCAAATAATGGCTCGCTAAAAAAAGATCGCTGAGCTGGTAATTCTCCTACAACAACACTTAATACCTGTTCTTCTGGAGTTTCTATATCAACTTTTAGTTCCTCTAAACAGTCACGAAAATTGTAGGGTTCAGTTCCTACTGCTTTCCCCCAAGGATGCAATTTTCCATTTATAGCTAAATGTACACCAATTCCAGAATCTTTAGCTTCATCGGAAATTTCACTTACTAAAGTATGTAAAGTATGTAACTCTGAGTTGGATGAAGCTGTAGTAATACTCAGTAAAACAACCTGTGCTTTGACTAAAGCAGCTACTTCTATTGTCTTTTTCAAAGACTCTTTAATTTGTTCGAGATGCTGTTGTTCAATGTGGCTATAAGATTTCGACTCGGCTAATACCAAAGTATCTGCTTCTAACCCAATTACATCTATTTCGGCAAAACCATTTTTTTCACGTTGGCGATGAATATTCCCTCCAAACTGCATCCAGCTATAAGGCATTAGTTGATACAGAACAGCAGCAGTCATAAGTACAGCATCACCTCCACTCCTCAAAAAGTGTGAAGCTAATTCATTCAGCTTATAGGTAAAGTCTATCTTCTCCAGTTCTGGAATCTGAAAAGATTCGGCACAGCCCACACAGTCAATAAATTCTTGTACTCGTTCTATTGCATACCAATCATTAAAATTACAATGAGGACAAGGTAAATCATAACCACGACGAACTAATCCGGCTGATAGTAATAAAGGAAGTTGTTGTTTAACAATTTGTCTTACTTCTTTGTTGGTTATCTTTCTATTTTCAGCCAACCATCGATAAATTTCTCCTAACTTCACCCCTCCTTGCTTAACTTGTCGATTGTTTTCCTGTGTTCGACGTTCTAATGCTTTGCTGATTCCTAAACCATTATTTTTGACAAAAGCAATTGTTTTTCTGAAACCTCCAAAACGTTTAATAAACCCCTTCGCATAGCGGGTATGTTCATTAATTTCAATTTTTAAACCAGCATCCTTAAATCTTTGGCTAATTACCATTTCGTCAGTAGGAATATAAAGGCAGCAGTCGTTTTTATAGCTTATAGTTCCAGTAATTCCCTTACTACTCGCTCTGGTTGATAGTCCTTTAAGCTCGCTTCTATCAGGATTTTTATCTGCCCATTCGATTTGATGCTGACTATTCGATAGAAAAACGGCAGACGATTTGTTAATAGGTAGCAATAACCGCCTGCTTGATGCTAAACGAACTTCGGCTTCCCAGCCAAACAAAAATTCTCTATTTTGATGCCCTATTGGTACTGGAGGACTAAAGCGAATCGAACCATCTTCAAATTTAATATAAGTTGTATTAATAGGATTCCCGCTGTAAGCTTGACCTCTGAAAAAATTTAAATGAAAATTTTGATAGATAACTTCTAGTCTGAAATGAGGAACAACTCTAACAAAAGCTTGGTATACCTGCTGTGCTAAATTTTCTGCCTCTTTTAGGTCTGTATTAATAACAATTAATATTTCTGCTATCGAAGGCATACATTCCAAAATTAGTGCAGTTAATCGCTCGATATTATCTAGCACTTCTGATTTCGGCAAATAAAGCTTATTCGTGTTTTCTAGACCGAAAGAACGAGTATTCCAATAAGCAGCAGCAATATCAATATCTTGGTCATCACCCAAAAAAATAGTTAGTAGGCTTGAACAATCCATTAGTTGTTGAATTGGGTTATCCAATGGTTGTTTTTTACTAATTTTAATTTCTGTTAAACAAATAGGATTATAGCTGCTTGCAAGCAACAAGCTACTTTTAACTAATTCTTCAAAATTTTGGGGTAATCTTAAAAAATTAGCTGCTAAATGTTCTGTTAAATATTTTCTATACATAGTCGATATCTTTCCATACTGAATTGATAGCTCAAAGTCAAAACTATTGCCTTGTTCTATACCCCAAATATGACTGTCAGGTAGAGGGTTAGCGTAAATCTCTTGAAGTACAGAAACAATATGAGATAATTTTGCTGTAAAATGCCTAGCTCTAGCAGAATAATGTGGCAAATTAATTAATTCTGTTCCCTCAATATGTTTCTGAATTTTTTCTGTGTCAATATTAATAATTTTGACTGGTAGAATTTCCTTAAGATTTGTAGATATAGCTTCAGAAATATTTGTGGTTGATCTAAAAATAAAATCAGGATTAATCAAAATAATTTTATTTTTTAATAAATTAATATCTAGATCTTCTTCATGAATTGGTATAATTGTGTTAGTTAATCCTCCCCAGATATGAGTATAAAGCTTTACTGCATTTTGAAACTCCTCTCGATTGCCAACTAAATAAACAAGTCGTAAGGGACGAGAGGTAAGATTTAAGGTAACTTCTTTTTCAGAGAAATACATAGTTTTTATTTTTAGTAGACGTTCGCATTTACCATATTACCAATTACAACAATTAATCCTTTAAATCTTCGAGAGGTTCATCAAAATCATCAGACATCCAGATTTTACCTTTCCAAATTCCAAGCCCACCTCGCTTTGTTGGCTTTTCTTGAGTTGAGTTTTTAGCCTGTTTTTCGAGCAAAAACTCAATATAATGAAGCACTTCTGTCTGAAGAGACTCAGGGAGTTCTGCTAATTTTTCTAAAATGACTGGCTGTATCATTGTTTTTACTCGCGATCGCCCTTTCTACTCCATTAAAACACCAAAACCCAATGTCAGCAACAGAATAGCCGATTATCTGGCCCGATCGCCCAAAATCGCACTAACACCATCATCATTCTGCAACTTGCCGAAAATTACCCGATCGACTATTCTTCCTAGTAGCAGTCCTAGACGCACGGGTAGTCAGAAACCGGGTTTTTTCCGAGATGCTTTGTTACAGCCAGATTCTCTGGCAAAAACCCGGTTTCTTTGGTTTTGATGCGTCAATTAATAGAAAGAAAACATGAAAGCAATATTGCCACCTTGGATAGTTTTAGACTCCCTACTGCACAACTGGCTGCTAGAAGATATCGGTAGGGGCGATCGCACAACATCGGCCTTATTTCCCGCAGCCAGCATCCAGGGTACTGCTAAATGGATAGTCAAAGAAGCTGGAGTCATAGCCGGATTGCCGATCGCACATCGCACATTTAAACTTTTAGACAGCAGCCTCAGTTTCATCCCCCAAGTACCCGAAGGGAAACTGTGCGAAAAAGGAGAAGTAATCGCCGAGATTTCCGGCAATTTCGATGCGCTGCTAACGGGAGAAAGAGTAGCATTAAACTTGGCAATGCGTTTGAGCGGCATCGCTACTTTAACTCAGAAATATGTTGACAAAATTGCCGATTTGCCCGTGCAATTGGTGGATACCCGCAAGACAACACCAGGATTGAGATTGTTGGAAAAATACGCGACTCAAATCGGCGGTGCTTGCAATCACCGGATGGGATTAGATGATGCGGTGATGATTAAAGATAATCACATTGCGGCGGCTGGGGGAATTGCAGAGGCGATCGCCCTAATTCGCAATTCTATCCCCTATCCGCTGACAATCGAAGTTGAAACGGAAACTCTGGCGGAGGTGGAGACAGCTTTGCAGCACAAGGCGGATATTATCATGTTGGATAATATGTCCTTCGATTTGATGCGGCAGGCTGTGGCAATAATTCGCGAAAAGAGCGATCGGGTAAAAATTGAAGCTTCCGGGAATGTGACTTTGGAAACTATTCGGAGTGTGGCGGAAACCGGAGTTGACTATATTTCTACGAGTGCTCCAATTACGCGATCGACTTGGCTGGATTTAAGTATGAAAATCAGTTGACAGTTGACAGTTGACAGTTGACAGTTGACAGTTGACAGTTGACAGTTGACAGTTGACAGTTGTCAGTGGGAGCATCTCAGTTTTTTATCTATAGTGCGAGCGTCCCCGCTCGCGTTTTTTATCTATAGTGCGAGCGTCCCCGCTCGCGTATTGTACAATACGCGAGCGGGGACAGCACTATAATAAGACAAATGCTTTTTATAAAAATGAGATACTCCGGTTTACAACTATCAACTGACTACTGTTAACAGTCAATTATTAGACATCTCCCATAATTGTTGTGGAACAGGCATCCTGCCTGTTCAAAATTGGCATTTTGGGAGGGTTCTATTGGTTAGTTATTACCAATAACAAATAACAAATAACCAATAACCAATAACTACTTCGAGATAAAATGCACCCAAAAATTCCCATCAGCCATACAAACGCTGCGGATTAAGCGATAGGAATAGTGCAAGTAAGAACCGCTGACAGTTGTGTCATAACCCGTGGGGAACCATTCGCCATAGGGATCGTGAACGAAGAATCCTTCGCTGTCGTAGCCTGTGGCAACTATAATGTGACCGAAAGATGTGAAGTATCCGTGGATGACAGCGGGATTTCCGCTGGCGAGCCAATCTTGAACGTCATCAATCGTTGCATTCTCGGTAAAGTAATCTTGAGCGCCGTAATCTCTAACAATTTTGGCTAAATCTCTCGGTTCCCAGCGACTGTAACCTTTGTCGATCGCATATTGGTAGAGTTCATCTTCATATTGTCCGGTTTTTTGGCGCCGGGGAACTCTCAAAAAGTCCAAACACATCGCGATGGAAGTAACATTGCAAGAACCTGTAGGATTGTACAAGTTATCCATTTGCGATCGATAAGGAATGCCCAGTCTGACAGTCGGCGGATTCGGTTTGGGATACAGCAAAACGCCGTCTAGAGTAACTTGAGCGTGTCCTCCGTAAACATACCAAATCCCTGAACCTTTGAAAGACTCGTTGCGGAGAGCAACTCTAATATGGCCGCGAATCGGAGCAAAAGCCAGCAGTTCAAACTCTTTTCCCGCTGGGATTACTTGTTTTTCCGCTTCCTGAAGTTGAGAAGACGCCAGCGGTTTTGATTTAAAAATTGTGTCTTTGAGGATTTTCAGGATGGGGCGAGGTTTGGGAATGTCCGCCGGTTTGGTTTCGATCAGCTTTTGGGCTGTGATTGCTCCCAAAAAACCCGGCTCGCCGCACTTCATCAGGGTTTGAAATCGGTGGAGGGCTGCGGTAGAAAGAGGGCCAAAGATGCCGTCTACTGGAGGTTTCAGTAAACCTAGGTCAATGAGGCGACTTTGAATTTGGCGGCTCAGTTCGTCGTCCGCAGCGATCGCCCTAGAATCATACCTAATTTTTGACTTGAGAAAGTTTTGTAATTTCATGATTCCCTGCGCGCTTCAATGATTCCAAGTTTATCCTCTCAGAAATTTACGGCAATTTTACCGATCGTCCGCACCTTAAGGGCTTTGTATTCATGATTCGATACAAACCTTTAAGGCGACAGCCGATCGGACTTGACGGAGTATTCTCTAATTAAACATGACGGTGATTTAACTTTTTGGTGCCGTTGCAAGTCTCCCTAGCTTAGCCATGAAACGATCGCGCTGTTTAGCAAAAAGTCGATTTTATGCTTCGCTGGGGCGAATTACCACCACACCCATCGCGTCGGGAGACAGATATTTGACGGCGGCTTCCCGGATATCCTCCGCAGTTTGAGCTTGGATGCAGGCTGCGTAGTTGAGGGCGGGAGCGATATCTCCTACCATCGACTGATAGTAACCGTACAAACTTGCTCGATCGCTCGGAGTTTCGTTACCGAAGATAAACCGATTTGCTACTTGGGTGCGGATGCGGGAAATTTCGGCATCTGTCACCAGTTCGGTTTGTAGAGTGCGGATGTGTCCGACGATAGCTGCTTCCACTTCTTCTATATTTTCTGTCGCTAGTTGAGCAGAAATCGAGAATACACCGCCGAGTCGCTGAGTCATGTTGCTGACAGAAATTGACGAGACTAGCCCTCTGTCTTCGCGCAAATCCTTAACCAAGCGAGTTGTGCGCCCGTGGCCCAAGACTGTCGCCAAAACGTCGAGGGCATAGGTTTCAGACATTTCCACGAAACCGGGCACCCGCCACATGACGATCAGTCGAGCTTGCTGGAGGGCTGAGTCTACAAATTCGCGGCGGACTGTTTCGGTAAATGGCGATTCTTGGCCGTAGTTGAGAATTTCCGATTCTGGGTGAAAGCTGCTGACGGCGGGCAGATTTATGGTGCTGTTTTGTGCTGTGCTTTTGGTGGCAAAACTTTCTGCGACAATTTCAATTAGTCGATCGACCGGCAAGTTACCTACAGCGACTGCTGTCATCGCCCCTGGCTGGTATCTGCTGCTGTGAAAATCCCGCATTTGTTGGGCGGTAAGATTTTCGATGACGGAAGTCGGGCCGAGTACGGGTCGTTTGTAGGGCAGGACTTCAAAGGCTAATTGCATCGATCGCTGATAGGTGCGGCGGCGCGGATTGTCTTCCGATCGTCTAATTTCTTCCAATACTACCAGCCGTTCGCGATCGAAGGCGTCGTCGGGAATGCTGGCGTTGAGCAAGACATCGACTTGGAGGGGAGCTAGTTCGGCAAAATCTTTAGGAGCTGTAGTGATGTAATAGTTCGTGTAATCTTGGCTGGTAGCTGCATTGGTGACAGCGCCGCGTTGTTCGATCGCCCGCTCAAATTCTCCGCTCGGAATGCTGGGAGTTCCCTTAAAAATCATGTGTTCTAAAAAGTGCGCCATACCGTTGATTTCGTCGGATTCAACGGCTGAGCCTAAATTCATCCACACGCTGAGGTTAACGGCATCGACCGGCAAGTGTTCGGCTATAACTGTGAGGCCGTTGGGGAAATGGCGCACTGTTGGGGCGTTGAGGGGCGATTTGGAGGAGGCTTTGAGTAGGGTTGATGTCATGCGCTTTTAAAATTATCTTGTTATCTATATCTTAAAGGGTCTTTTACGAAGGGATCGGGCATTTGGCATCTGCCATTGGCTATAAAAACTGCGATCGTTCTGGTTTTTCACTCTTGGACGCACCAAATGGCTAAAAACCCGGTTTCTTCCTAGATACCTCGTTACCAAACCGAATATTCTGCGAGAAACCGGGTTTTTTCCTCACTCCTAGGCGGAAGTCCTGTTAAGATTTCTGCGATGGCTGCTCCGTCGTTGCCGATCGCGATCGTTAATTTATTTTAATAATTTGTGCAAAGTCCTCAGTTTTTTGGTGACAGCACTCAATGGACAATCGAAAATTGCATAAAAATTTAATATTTTCACAGCCTGCTTGGCAGCGATTTGGGCGATCGACCTCCGGGAAAATCGGCTTAATTTTGACTGTAGCGCTGATTGTTGTGGCAGTGTTAGCCCCCCTAATTTACCCTTACAATCCTGCGGTCGATCGCGATTATTTATCCCGATTAGTGGCTCCTAGCGTCAAACATTGGTTCGGAACCGACGGTTTGGGGCGGGATTTGTTAGTGCGGGTATGGCACGGATTGGGGATATCTTTGCTCGTCAGCCTGGTTTCTGTGGGTGCGGGATTATTTGTGGGCTCTCTGTTGGGGCTCTTGGCTGGATATTTTCGCGGATGGGTGGAAGGTGCGATCGGGATTTTGGCGGATATTTTGCTAGCTTTCCCTTCGATCTTACTGGCGATCGCCATTGTTACCGTCACCGGGCCCAGCTTGCAAAGCGTAATTATCGCCGTCAGCGTCGTCCAAATTCCGATTTACATCCGCCTCACACGCAGCATGGTGCTATCCCTGCGAGAACAAGAATTTGTGTTAGCTGTCAAGGCCTTAGGCGCCAGCGACTTGCGGATTATTTTTCGCCACATTTTGCCGGGAAGTCTCGCCCCGCTTGTTGTACAAGCAACTCTTTCCACAGGTACAGCGACGCTAGAAGCTGCTGGTTTGGGTTTTCTCGGTTTGGGCGCGCAGCCGCCAGCCCCAGAGTTGGGGACGATGCTTTCCGATGCTTTCAAAGGCGGATACGCTCTTTCGTCTCCTTGGACGATTTTGTTTCCCGGTTTGTTGATTACCTTGACAGTTCTGGGTTTCAACCTTTTAGGCGACGGGCTGCGAGACGTTTTAGACCCCAGGGGGAATTAAAGGGGAGAGTCGGACAGTGGGAGAATTTATACTTTTGGCTTCAAAATCTAAAATCTAAAATCTAAAATCTAAAATCAACTTGACTGGTGTCACAATGTACGCGAAACTTTACATACAACTGATGTATTGCTTCTACCTATTAATAACTTCTGTTAAGTTGTGACTCAAAACCTATCAATTAGTCAAAATTGATATAGCGGTTTGTGAGTCCGCCAACTCTTAAGAAGCGACCTCAGGAGGCATCGTCCCCGGCTTGCTGGTGTCGGTGTCATTATTGTTCCTATTCAGTCAGCCCGGATTATGGAAACACTAGAATTTGTCATTTATCCAGATGGCCGCGTACAGGAAACAGTCACCGGCATTGTCGGTGCTTCCTGCGCTGAGGTAACGGCAGCAATTGAAGCCCAGCTCGGTGTGGTGCTTCATCAAGAGTCAACATCTGAATATTTCGCGCAAGTGCTGCATCAGTCAGCCGAAGCGACGGCCCAAGTGGCTTTTAGCGATTGGTAATCTTTTTTGTTCAGTTCACTTAAATTTTTTTGGAACCACCATGTCACACTTTAGCCAAATTAAAACCCAGATCCGCAATTTGAATTCTTTGGAAGCTGCTTTAACTGACTTGGGTATCGACTGGAAGTCTGGCCCCACTGAGGTGCGCGGCTATCGCGGCCTCACCAGCACTGCTGAGGTGGTGATTGAGCAAAAAAACGGCTATGACTTAGGTTTTAGCTGGAACGGGACTGAGTATGAATTGGTGGCGGATTTGCAATTTTGGCAGCAAGCTTGGTCTGTCGATCGTTTTCTGAATAAGGTGACTCAGCGCTACGCTTACCATACTGTGGTGAATGAAAGCGCTAAGCAGGGTTTCCAAGTTTCTGAGCAAAAGCAAAATCAAGACGGTTCGATCCGCTTGGTGGTTCAGCGCTGGTGCGCTTAAGGGTTGTTTGAGATTTTTACAATTCAAGTCTCATCTCAAGTCCGCCCGTGCGGACTTATTTATTATCAGAAAATTGGGTTGAAAACCCTGTCCTTGTAGCACGGCTTTTTGCCATTTTTAAGTAAAAGAAAAAATCCATCTTCACCGAATAGCGGGGGTTTGAAGCCCCTGCCTTTAGGCAGATTGTGATAAGAACGGAGTTTAAATCTCCGTTCTTATCACTTCGCTGTCAACTGTCAACTGTCAACTGTCAACTGTCAACTGTTTAAAAATGAATATGGTAGGATAAACAAATCAGACAAGATTTAAAAACCTACCCCCGGACTGGGGGAAAGTCTACGCCCAAAACATTTTTGAGGAGATATGACTACGCACTTGAGAGTGCAAACGTAGTCAGCCTGGGAACCCACGCTTGCGCGGGATATTTTGACAGAAATGTCTTAAGAATCCCCGTACCTTTAGGTCGGGGAGTGTCAATATTGTGAGGGATCTAAATGTCTGAGCTTTCTGGACTCGGAATAGATACAGCAGGCGATCGCACTGGTTTAGAACCGGAGTTGGGCGGATTTTTGCGGGATGCGCCCGATCGCACTGGTTTAGAACCGGAGTTGGGCGGATTTTTGCGCCAAAAAGGCGTCTATGTTGACGAGATTACCTGCATCGGCTGCAAGCATTGCGCCCATGTTGCTCGCAATACTTTCTACATTGAGCCGGATTACGGGCGATCGCGCGTAGTCCGACAAGACGGAGATTCCGAAGAGTTGATTGCTGAGGCGATCGACACTTGTCCGGTAAATTGCATTCACTGGGTTGACTACACCGAACTCAAGAACCTCGAAGAAGAGCGTAAGGATCAGGTGATTCCCGTAGTTGGTTTTCCCGTGGATATGGCTACAGTTCAGGCGGGTGTTCGCCAGCGCCAGAAGGCTAAGGGCGATCGTAACTCCAAACACAACCATTGAAACCCACAATCAAAATCCACAGCTTGAAACCTGTAGCGACAAAAACAAAGCCCGCCTGCGCGGGCATTTTTTATACAAAATATAACTTTCTCCGACTCTTAGTCCGCGGAGGCGGACTTCGTTTGTATAGCAGCGGTTTCAACCGCCGAGTCAACCCCCAAGTTATGAACAACAGATTATTTCAAAGGATGGTGATCCGCGAGAATTTTCTCAACTCTAGCCTCATCAATTCTCGCAGTCAATCTAGTTGCCTCATTGTTATCCCGAATCGTTTTTGCTAAAGTAAAAGACGAACCAACCGAAAAAGTTAAACCCATACCCACGAAACTTTTTACCCAGATATCTACGGGCAGATAAATGACACCTATAGCCGTAGTGGAAATAGCTAGAATAAAGGAAACCCAGCACTGTAAAATCCAAGCATTAGTATCTCTTTGACGTACAATTTGTTGCTGCATAATGCCTCTATCTAAAATATATCTTTTGGTTCATTAACTTTAAGAATAGAGAGTATAAATGAAGCGATCGGGAGAGATAGGGACAGTTTGGATAAGTGCACAGGGCGATCGATATTTTTAGTAAAAATGCGATCGCTGTAGATAGGGTTTAAGGCTCTCTAAAGACTTGGTGGGAGTAGACAGTTAGGAAACTGCACTAAGGGAGATTGATTTGGGATGATTTACTCACTGGTTTTAGAGCATTCTCAAAAGTTCTTTTCGGTTCTTGCAGGGCTTTACCAAACCCGACTGGTACACCTTAGCGATGAAAGGTGATTGATTCCCACGAATAAATCGTTGCATATTTTCCAAGGCATTTACAAAAGCTTGTGCGACTACAACTCCAGAAACATCGCCACCCACAAATGCAAACAGCCGTACATTACTTTGAGCCACAGCCAATAACTCCAAAGGACGACTAGCAATTTTCTTGTCCTTTGTAAGTACCACCCAATTGTGTTCTCCAACTATCCTCAGCCAATCCTAATCATTGAGGTCTTGACTAAAATGATCGTCGTGAATTTCTACTGTAGCTCCCGAATTTCGTAATGAATCTGCCAGTTTTTTTCCTAAACATCTGTCAATAAAAAATATCTCATTCATGCTACTAGCGGAAGTTGGCAGCGAATACCTTCCTCTATTTGGAGGCGCGAGCAATTGTAGTCCTCGGCAAGTTCGTCTATGGAATCACCCGCCTTGTAACGTTCTGCCAGCATAGCTGTGGGAATGCCAGTTCCAGCTAAAACAGGGCGGCCAAAGGAGATTGTGGGGTCAATCATCACTGTTTTAGGTTCGTCGGAACCTGGTAGCTTCGTGAAAGGGAAGAGTTTGATAGGTAATCCAGCTTCATCTCGTACAATGCGATCGAAATAAGTGTCTAGAATCTGCCTCGCTTCCTGCTTCCTGTCCGATGTTGCAAGCTTCTGTCCGCATTTCTCAAACAAAAGAGCAATTCCCTCGACTTGAAACTCAATTCGAGCGTATAAGTGAGGATTAGAAAAATTACGGTTGACGCATTTGAGAGCCGTACTAAGTTCCTGGCGGGAGAAGCCTGTAGCCTTAACAATAGCAATCAACACATGAGCCTCTACCAAATTGGTGAAAGAAAGTAGTCTAGTTTTGGACTGGGGCAGCAGTTCAAGATTATTGTGTTGAGGTAACTCAATCAACGGCTCAAAGAAGTGCTTGTCCGTTTTTGTTTGCGAGTACCAGCCAACAACCCAATGTCGCAACATATCTCTCCGCAGCCTGAGATATTGTGCTGCTTGAGGGATAGAATATATCGGAATATCCCGCAGTTCAAAGTTGTTAGTATCAGCCATAGCAGTTGTCCTAATTCTAAATACTTATATTTTTGCACAGTTCGCGGGCGATCGCAAAAATCTCTCCCGACCATACCCAGATACCCGACTTCTTCAAGAAACCGGGTATCTAAAGCAACCTATTTAGCTGCTGACAGCGCTGCGGATTACTTATTTTTCTGCTGAGTCTTGGCTTGTTCGATCGCAATTTCCCTCACAGCTTGGAAAGAACTCAAATTCGACGAACCCTCAATCGCCTTCACCGCCAAATCTTGAACCTGTTTCAAAGCAGAATCAAGCTGTTTCGACAAACTCGCAATCCGCGATTCCTGATTTTGAATTGTCTGCAACATTCCTTGAATTTGCAATTCATAATTTTGCTTTTGTCCCTCGATATCCTTAGCCGACAAATCAGCCTTAACCTTAGCTTGATAATTGCCAATATTGCGACCATTATCTTTCCCATTCTTGATATTAGCTTCCAGTTCCTTCGGGAAAGCTTCCACCTTAGCCTTAACTTCAGCAGACAATTTTTCCCGTTCCGAAATAGATTTTTCCCGTTCCGCCCACTGTTTCTCCTGTTCCTGACGAAACTCTTCAATTTCTTGATACAGCCTTTTCTGACGCTGTTCGTATCCTTCGATATCCAAATCTCGCTGAAGATTCAGATCGTAATCATACAACTCTTCATCCCGATCGCAATTTTTTTGCTGATTCTCATTGCGTTCTGTAACAGCCAACTTTTGCAACTCCTGCTCTTTTTCCCAAGCTAGACGCTGTTCCAGCAATTCCTGTTCAACAGTATCGCGCTGTTCGGTGAGTTCGTTAGTAAAAGTTTTCGCACTTTCTTCGTACTGCTGAATCAAATTATCCAGCGTATCTTCCGCAACATCTTCTAAACTGTGCAACTCTTGCAGTTGTTGAATTTCGTCGCCCACTGTGCGCCGCAATTCTTCCAGTTTAGCAGCTTCCGAAGTTAATTTTTCCGACAACTCGCTGACAGCGCCACCAAAGCCAAATTGTAGCAAGATTAAATTATCAATTGTGGACTGCATTTTTTGTTGAGATTGAGTTAAAGCCATTGGTTTTTGTGCCTCCACAATAGGTTTTTCTGGTGCTGCTGCTGCTGCTGCTGGTTGTTTTGGAGAAGCATTTAGCTGTTTAATTTGCAATTCTAACGCAGCTTTTTCTTGCGCGGCTTCCTTGTACGCTTCTAAGATTTCAGCCTTAGTGCTTTTGTCCGTAAGTTTTTTGTTCATGGCTTTTCATTTGTTAATATTTGGGAATTTGTTTCGTAGTAAGGACTTCAGTCCTCAAGTGTTGAGAAAATAATGAATAAAGTCCTCACTGCGAACCGGGGAAAGGACTAAAAGCCTCACTACCAACCGGGTTTTAAGCTTTGCTCGCAAAAGCTTTCATTGCCAAATCTTGTGCTTGCTTCATCGTAGCTTGCAGTTGTGCAGAAATTTCGGCGATTTGTTCAGTTTGGCGCTGCATTGTCTGCTGTAAAGATTGTACTTTCAACTCATATCCCTGCTTGCTTCCTTCCCATTCTTTATCCGCTAAATCTGCCTTGACTTTAGCTTCGCGGGAAACTTCTTGAATTGCTTCTTCTTTAGCTTTGATGTAAGCCTGTTTGAGTTCTTCTTCAAATCCCGCAGCTTTGGTCTGATTCTTTTCAAACTCCGCTTGATTGTCGCTGAGGACTTTTTCTCTTTCTGCCCAGTTTTTATCTTTTTCGCGGGTAGACTCTTGCAATTCCCGTTCTAGTTTGCGCTTCGTTTCTTCGTATTCGTCGGTTTCAATTTTGCGATCGCGCTGCAATTCGTATTGATAATCTGCCGCTTCCTGCTGGCGCTGTTTAGTTGTGAATGCAGTTTTTTCGGAAACTGCGGTGTCAAATTCTTGCTGTTCTTTCCCCCAAGTCTTGCGTTTTTGGGTCGTGTCTTTTTCGATAATTTCACGTTGGTTCGCAGCATTTTGTTCGAGTACAGTCAATTTTTCTTGATGCTCTTGAGTTAAAATGTGGAGGGCATCTGCTACAACTCGAATTTGCTGCAACTCCTGTAATTGTTGAGCTTCAATGTCGATCGCCTTTTTTAACTCATCTAATTTTGAAGATTCCGCCTTCAGTTTTTCGGAAAGTCCGCTGGTGATGCTACCGAAATCTAATTGTAAGTCGGCCAAGCCTTTGACAATGCTGTCAATTGTGTAGGTAGAGGCGACTTCGAGGAGTTGTTTGTTTTTAGCTTTTTCGGCTGATTGTTCTTTCGTTTCGACTTTAGATTCAATCTTTTTCTTTTCTGCTAAAATCTGCTGAAAACTTTGCAAAATTTTGGCTTTGCTATCTTTAACATTTGCTAGTGTCATAATGCTTGTTGCTCCTGATTCAAACTTTTCGAGACCTTGTTACTAAGACGTGTTGAACTATCCTAAGTTCCGGAGTTGGCTGAGAATAGATCGATATTTTTTGGCTGCATTTGGTGGGAAGTTTGGATGATTGCTCTCAAGAGATTTGAGAATTTTTTTACAGCGAGCGCACCGATTGGCTTGCCAGCACTCGCAATCGTCAACTATACTTACAAGTGTGTCTTTAAGCAGTTGATTTTCCGAGAGCAAAGCTTGGTAATTTCGCCGGATAGATTCGGCAACTACACTCATGTGCTGGAAGTCTTCGGTGAGACTTTCGATGTCGTTAATTGTATCTGCCCGAATTTGGTCGAGTAGCTCGCAATTTTCTCGCAAACGGCTTTCTTGCAGGTTGGGTTTGGTTTTAATTTTCGTTAATTTCTTCATTTTACTTTTCGCTGTCACAGTTACGGAAAAGGCGCGATTTAATCGCGCCTTTTCCACAAAATTAGAACAAGTCAGCAGTTGCTCTGTCTTCCGCTGATGGCAGCGACATATTACCGTTGGAATTCAAAGCAATAGCATCGCTTTCACCGTTGGCGTGAGCGGCCATCAAGGATGCAACTTGTGCTGCTGGTAGGTTATCTAAACAAATCATAGCCCTGGTTCCTTCCAAGTCAATCATCCGCGATTGATTGCTCAGATCGGATAAAACTGCTGCTGCTTGATCGATAACTCCCCAGTCTTTTCGCTCCATCCACGACCATTTTAAACTGTAGTAATTAATCGGTTTTACTACTCCGCTGTCGTCGGGTTTTTGACCGGAATGTTTGACAAATTCGGGGATAAAAATTCCGGTTGCTGGCTCTACGCCGCGCGATTGAACTGATGCGACTAAACGGTTAAAATCGTTCAAGCTGCGGTTTTTGATGTAGGTCACCATCACAACTCCTTGGGGCAGTTCGCCTGTTTCTGCGACGAACCAAAGTTGACCCCAAAGTGTGTGGGAAGTTTGACCGAGGGAACCGAAGAATTTGGCAAATTTGAGGATGGTGATCGAACACTTGGAACCGTAGTCTGTGTCGCCGATCGCCCATTGGCCGCTTTGGCAGTTGTTGCGAACTGCGATCGGAATTTCTGGTACTAGCAAAGCATTGCTCGGTTTGGCACCAAATACTGAAAATGTAGGTCTTTCTTTTGTAGTAGTCATTGTTCGTTTTTCCTTGGTTATTTATTTGCTGGTAATTGGTAATGGGTAATTGGTAATGGGGAATTGGTAATGGGTAAGTCACAAAAATCTAATTATTTCTCTTCCCTCTTTCCTCTTCCTTCTTCCTTCTTCCCTCTTCCTTCTTCCTTCGATTGATTACCGAATAAGATGTGTTGTCGCTTTTGGTTCTGGATATGTGTACTCAAGCATCGCCTCTTGTTGAGCTTGAATAATTCGCAGCGCGGTGAGCAAATGCTCTAACGTTTCTAAGTGCGCTGGGGTGAAGTGGATGCTGAAGCCTTCGCCATCCCGTGCGTAGCCCGGACAAACCAGTGAGGCCGAGCTTTGTTCTTCGTGGGTGGCGATGTATAGCCAGTCATCGTCTTCGAGCTTGTAATGCGTGTCTGTCCAGGTTCTCAGCATTTGCTATCTGTTCCTCCTTAATTTGCTGCGTACAAGCGTTTTGACGCCCAGCGCCGATCGCTCCTCTAAAGTTAATGGTGCTATATCTAGTGTTTTGTCTGGGATATTTTGCACCCTCAACCATACCTGTGCGGTTAAGTTGGTTGATTAAACCGTCAACTAAACCTATGGTAGCCTGTGTTGATTTTCCCGTCAAGTATTTTGTTGAACTTTTCATCAAAACAGGCTAGAATGCCTGTCAGGAGGCGAAAAACCGTGGAACAAACATTTGGAAGACTGATCCGTCAAGCTCGCAAGGACAAAGCTTACTCACAACGTGAGCTAGCGGGTATGTTAAGTGTGGATTTTACTTATTTGTCGAAGCTGGAGAACGATCGCGCCGATTATGCGCCAAAAGAGGAGGTAATCCGAGCATTAGCGCGGAATCTCGATATCAACGAAGAGGAATTGATTTTTCTGGCGGGGAGACTGCCTCAGCAGTACGAAGCGCTGCTGAAGCAGAATCCGAAGGAAATGCAGGCTCTTTTCCGGCGGATGCAAGAAAATCCAGATTGGCTCAAACAATCTTTTGAAGCGTAACAGAGGCCTATCACAGTGAGTATTTTTAAACCGTATTGCTTCTATCCCAAAGAATCGATCGAGCGTTTGGCTTCGGACATCCTGATGCAGATGCAGAAAACGCAAAATTTTGCTCCGAAATGGCCTTTTGAAGCGACAACGGTGGCTGATTTCCTGGATTTGGGCGTAGTCTGGGACTGCATTGAGCCCGATGAGGAAGGTGCGATCGCCGCCAGAATTTTACCCCAGCAGCGGTTAATCGAAATCAACGAATTGATTCTCGAAAAACCGCCGGGGTTCATCGAATCGACGATCGCCCACGAAATCGGCCACTGGGTGCTGCACGTCAATCAAGACGAAGCAGACGGGACTGTGAAACAGTTGGAACTCAACCTGGGCGATACAGAAAAAACCGCTCAGGATGTCGAGGAACCGTTTGTATGTAGGGGCGCGGGTGCGGATAATAAGGTTTTGTCGATCGAATGGCAAGCCCAATATTTTGCAAGTTGCTTGTTAATGCCTCGATGTATTTTGGAAGATAAAAGACAGGGACGGGATTTAACAAAGTGGTCGCATTTATACAAAATGAGAGATGAATTGGGAGTGAGCATTTCCAATTTGACAAACCGCTTGCAAGAGTTTGGCTGGATTTACATTCCCAAGGGAACCCGCGAAATTTATGCCGGGAAAGAGGCAGCAAACGGTCAGCAGCGGTTGTTCGGATAAAGTACGATGGGATTTGAGAGTTTATTTCAAATCTCTATCATCTTTTGAGGGTGTGAGGAATGACGGAAACAGATTTAGAGAATACTGAAGAAGAGCGAAACTGGAGACAAGACAAGCTGCTAACTATTGATGAGATTGAGAGGCTTCAAAAAGGGGGTGAAAATATTCATCTACTCAAAGGTAAACGCAATGCTTCAAAAAGAGACCTCTACAAAGACACAGAAGGAAATATTTATGTTAAACCTAAAGGTGGTATTGGAACAGGTGAATTCACTGATTTGAATATTAATGATTTTTAATTAATCAAAGAGGAGCGGGCAAATGGAGTCAGAAATTTACGCTTACTTTATGTTGACTGGAATGGAATTCGATCCCGACGAAGTGACTGCAAAGGTAAGCATCAATCCAACTGAAAGTTGGAGGAAAGGGGACTTAATTAGTGCCAGGGGTACTAGACGGCATAAAGAAAATGGTTGGAGTGTGTATTCTAAAATTGAAAAATCTGCCGACTTAGAAGAACACATTAATTCGGTTTTAGAACAGCTTCAGCCTGGGTGGAGTCCTTTGCGAGAGTTATGCAAGTTTTATGCTGCGGAGATTGCTTGCGTCATTTATTACAGAAGTGGCAGTGTGCCAGCGATTCATTTTGATAAAAGTATCGTTGAAAAGGTACATCAATTGAATGCGGCAATTGATGTAGATTTTTATGTTTTGCCAGAGGAGACTGCCTCGGATGAAGCAGTAGCAGCATGAGGGGCATAGCCTTGTGCACAAAGAGCGATCGCCCTTCTGGGTTCCTTGCTTCCTACTGTGGTACAGTATGAATGAAAAAAATCAGGGCTTACCAGAAAGAATTGGTTGAAAGCCCCAAGCCGGAGCGGGGAGAAATTAAAATTAGACTATTCATTACTCCAATCCTCTTCCTTCTAGGTAGAGGTCGCTCTCAAACTGTCAACTGTCAACTGTCAACTGTCAACTGTCAACTGTTGAAGCATGGTGGCTAGAAACCGGGTTTCTACAATTTTTACGTTGAGTGACGAAAAATAGTCGAAGAAACCCGGTTTCTGGAGCGGCGCGCGCAACTCATAAACAAATATACTGTGCAAATTATGCAGACAAATATCAGTCTGATTCTCGAAGCTTGTCAAGAGTTAAATATCAGTTATGAAATCCTCGCACCAAACCAAAACTTAGTTAGAATCAAACTGAACGGTCAAGACTATTATTTTGTCAATTTCAGTATGCCGTTTAACAACGAGCAAATCGTACACATATTTAAAGACAAAGAATATACCTATCACTTGCTAAAAGGCAAGATTCAAACTCCTCACACCCTAGGATTTCTCTCGCCTTTTTGCGAGGAAAAGTATCACAAATATTTAGAGTTTAAAGATTGTGCAGAAATTGCAGCCGAAGTGAGTAAAACATTTTCGCTACCCGTGATTGTGAAAAGAAATCGCGGTTCGGCTGGAAACAATGTATTGCTGTGTGAAACGAAAGAGCAAGTTCAAGCAGCGATTGAACTTGTATTTAATGTCAATAGCAAAGATTATGACTATGTTTGTCTAGCTCAAGAGTACATTGATATCCGACACGAATATCGGGCGGTTTTTTTCAATCACAAGCTGGTTTTGCTGTATGAAAAAGATAAATCAGACGCTAAATTTGCGGGGAATTTAAGCCCGCTGCACTGGGAGGGTGCAAAAGCTAAGCATATTACCGACTCAGAGATTATTTCGGAAATTGAAAATTTTGTTCGCCCTGTTTTTGAAGAGATTCGGATTAATTATGGTGGGTTTGATATTGCGCTAGATACAAATGGGAAATATTGGTTAATTGAAATTAATTCAAGTCCTAATTTTGAGATTTTTGTGAGAGATAATCATCGCCGGATTGCTGTAAAGATGTTTAAAGATATGTTGGAGAGCTTGACTATTAATCAAAAGCCGTAAATGTTCGATTTTAGAGATGCGCTACAATTAACTAAATCCAACAATTACACAAGAAAACATAATGACAGGACAAGTATTAGAAGTAGAGGGTACGTGGGAAGAGATTGTAGCCCTATCCGAAAAATTTGCTGGACGCAGAGTTCGCATCATCCTTCTTGCTAACGAAGACGAAGAAGCACTCCCATCTCCAGAAGAGAGCTTTCGGCAAGCATGGCTGGAAATAAAGACCGGAAAAACTAGACCTGTATCGGAACTGTGGGAAGGTATTGATGCAGCGATCGAGATGATGGAGTCTCTGCCAGAAAATTTACAGCAGCAAGTAGCAGAATACTTGAAAGAGTATATCGCACAATTAAAAGATGAGCTTCAATGGGACGAATCTTTCGAGAAAACGCAACCGCAACTTGTGGCTGCTGCTCAACAAGCCAAACAAGAAATTGTTCTTGGCGACGAAACGTTGAAGTCAGCAGAAGAGTGTTTTCGCCAAGGATGGTACGAAGCAATGACAGGGCAGACTATACCGCTTTCTGAACTGTGGGATGGAATTGATGCAGAATCGCTCTTTCTAAAAAGTACCGCCATATCCGATCGGATGTTCAGCCAATTATTGAAAAACTGCAAGCTGGAGAGTTGCTGGGAGTTCCGATACCTGGGATTGGTTACGAAATATTTAAGGTGCGTGTTAAAAACAGCGATGTTCAAAAAGGAAAAAGCGGTGGATATAGATTCATTTACTACCTTCAAACAATGACGATCGTTATCTTGATTGCCATTTATTCAAAATCAGAACAATCAGATATTGCCGCCGATCGAGTTTTAGCAATTATCAGCGAATTTAACGAGTTGATTGAAGACGCAGGAGAAACGACAGAAGAAATACAAGATAAGGACTAAAGTCCTCACTACAAACCTTAGATTACATCCTCTCCAACACTTGAATCCCTAACAATCCTAATCCTAACTTCAAAGTCCGTGCCGTCAAATCGCACAAAATTAACCGCGAAGTCCGTAACGGTTCCTCCGCTTTCAACACCGGACATTGCTCAAAGAATTGATTGAACTTTTGACTTAATTCAAACAAATACTGACAGATTCGATTCGGCAACAAATCGCCGCCAACAGCATTTACAACTTCATTCAACTGCAATAAATGCTTGGCTAAAACTAACTCCGCATCCGACTCCAAAATTACTTTTGCACTAGCATCTAAGTTGTCAAAATTAATCTCACCTTTGCGACGAATTCCCTGCACGCGCACGTAAGCATACAGCATATAAGGTGCGGTGTTTCCTTGCAATGCGAGCATTTTGTCGTAACTAAATACATAGTTGCTCGCCCGGTTTTGACTTAAATCGGCGTACTTAACGGCGCTCAAACCAACTACGTGAGATACGTTGGCTATAAACTCTTCTGTTTCTTGTCTTTCTTCTGCTGCTAATCTTTTTTCCAAATCTGCGCGGGTTCGCACGATCGCCTCATCGAGCAAATCTTGCAGCCGCACTGCATCCCCAGAACGAGTTTTTAATCTTTTGCCATCTTCTCCGCATACCAAACCGAAGGGAATGTGGACAATCTCGACATCTTCGGGAATCCAATTGGCTTTTCTGGCGACTGCAAATACTTGGGCGAAATGGTTGGATTGTCCGGAATCTGTGACGTAAATTATGCGCTTTGCCTTGTCGTTTTGAATGCGGTAGCGGATGGCAGCTAAGTCTGTTGTGGCGTAGTTGTAGCCGCCGTCGGTTTTTTGGACGATTAGCGGTAATGGTTCGCCTTCTTTGTTGGTGAATCCGTCTACAAATACGCATTTGGCGCCGTCACTTTCTACTAGCAAACCGAGATTGGTTAAATCTTCGACTACTCCGGGCAATAATGGATTGTAAAATGATTCGCCGCGTTCGGTTAATTTGATGTCGAGCAAATCGTAGATTACTTGGAATTCGCGGCGGGATTGATCGCACAGCAGTTTCCAGGCGCGTCTGGTGTCTTCGGCGCCGGCTTGCAGTTTTACGACTTCTTGTCTCGCGGTTTCTTTGAAGATTTCGTCTGCGTCGAAGCGCTGTTTTGCTTGGCGGTAAAATGCAACTAAATCGCCTAAGTCTAGGGCGTCAGCAGTTGTTAAAGCTTCGGGGTGAACTTCGCGCAAATAGGCGATTAGCATTCCGAATTGGGTGCCCCAGTCGCCGATGTGGTTGATTCTGATTACGTCGTGGCCTTGAAATTCGAGGGTGCGGGCGATCGCATCTCCGATGATTGTCGATCGCAAATGTCCGACGTGCATTTCTTTGGCGATATTCGGGCTCGAAAAGTCGATCGCGATTCTCTGAGGCGTTTGAGTCGGTGAAATCCCCAAACGGGTGTCGGCGGCGATCGCGCTGATCTGTGCTTCCAAATAAGCCGGTTTCAGCTTCAAATTGATAAAACCGGGGCCGGCGATTTCTGGAGTTTCGCAGATGTCGGCAATATCTAGATTTTCGACGATCGTAGAGGCGATCGCCCGCGGTGGCTTGCCTAACTTTTTGCCCAAACTCATCGCCGCGTTGCACTGAAAATCCCCAAACTTGGGATTATTCGCAGGCGCTAGCATCAGATCCGTATCGGCATAACTCTCGCCGAATGCGGAGGTGAAGGCTTTTTCAAATCTTGTTTTTAACTGTTGGGCGATCGAGTTCATCTTTTATATTTTGATTGGATACTTATTTTAAACTCTAGATTAAGCACTTTGTGTCAATAATACTCTTACAACTCAGGCAATTTCCCTCTCCCCCTCTTTCCCTCTCCCCCTCTTTCCCGATTCCCAATAAAATTTTGTGTGCTTAGGTTTGAGCTGCTGGTGCAGTCGAAATCACTGACCGCATTAACACATAGTACATTTTATCACAGTTGCGATCGCTACACAAAGCAAAAAAGATCACATCTAGTCAACGATCGCGATCGCTAGATAATTTATTTAAATGAGTTACATTAACGTATGTTAATATTTTTTTAATGCTCCCGAAAATTCTACCCAAGGAAGTAGTTATGTTATCTCAACCTGTTTTTGGCGATCGTTCTCTGACCCAAGCCTTTTATCAAGCTGTAATCGATCGCTTCGATGACCCTCTGAGTCTTTCGACTCAAGCACTATTACGAGAGTGTACCCTCGGTTTCGCCCCTTGTCCCGAGGGAGTCAAAACCTTTTTCATTATCGCGCCGAGTCTGGAGGCTGCCGAGCAACTAATTGGCAAAATGGACAACATTTTAGAGCGAGTTGCCGAACTCATGGCTGGAGTCGGACAAGTTGCCCTGTGCATCGTTCCCCCCGGCAGCGAGGTCGAGGAACAAGTAGATCTGCAAAACTTAGAAAAAGTTCCCCCCGATTGTCTCGCTTGCAAATTCTTTACAATTATGTGTGCTGATGCTGCGAGCGATCGGTAAAATTGACACTTAGCAACCAGCAACTTGCTGTGTTGCGCCGAACCTGTGCCAGTACCGGCGCGGGAGACATTGCCTACTTAGTAACAATCCCTGGAATCATCAGGGCAAAGCGTGCAGGTAATTCGATCGAAAGCAAGGTTGCACTCGCTATCAAAGATTGTTCAACAAGCAGGCACAATTAACATACCTTCATGCCCGCTTATCAGTCGATCTGA
The DNA here is from genome assembly GCF_020738785.1 of Microcoleus sp. PH2017_05_CCC_O_A. NCBI lineage: Bacteria > Bacillati > Cyanobacteriota > Cyanophyceae > Oscillatoriales > Microcoleaceae > Microcoleus > Microcoleus sp. PH2017_05_CCC_O_A. The sequence goes on from NZ_JAEQCB010000013.1 coordinate 85,807, forward strand.
TTTTTACCTGCCGGCTCAAGCAGCCGTGCATCTACTTTTTAGCTCCCCAATCAAAGCCGCCAAAAAGCCGCACTAACTTTCCTCGGTGTCTCGCTTCAAAAGATAGCAAACAGTTGACAGTTGACAGTTGACAGTTGACAGTTGTTAGCTGTTAGTTAGTTGGTAGGGGCGGTGGATGGTGCAGGCCCGCCGTCTTAGTCATCAGTCATCAGGAAGAAGGAAGTTCATCCGAACTTGCAATGTACGGAATGTAACGGATTTAAAAGTCAAGGAAGAGAGAAGAAGGCTTGCTTCGGCTACGCGATCGCGTCAAAAGAAGGAAGAGGTTCGAGGGCAGAAGATATACACAGCAAGCTTTTTAACAAGAGATATTTTAGGTTGAATTAGGTGCATTTACTGCTCGTTGCAAAAGAGAGTTTTGCTTGACATTCATTAAGTTTGCAGCGAGCAGAAATATTGGAAAAAATAGATAGTTAGTAGTTAGTAGGGTGCATCAGTCGGGTGCATCTGGGTTTGGCGAATACATCCGTAGGGGCGAAGCATGACCGCAGAAAATATGGGATGATAACTAATAATTTATATGCGGTCATGCTTCGCCCTCTTCAAAAGTGAGATGCACCCCATCAGTCCCAAGTTTTGACACAATTTAAACACAGAGAAACTGACGCAGTTTACCAAGAAGAATGGGTTTAAAGCCTCCTCCTTAAGCAGGGGGAAATAAAACAAAATTATTTACTGCTTCAATACTCGGACTTCTAGGTAGAGGTCGATCTCAAACTGTCAACTGTCAACTGTCAACTGTCAACTGTTGAAGGGGATATATAGTGCGATCGCATCCCAGGCTCATAGAATTTGTTAAAAATTTAAGTTGAAAAATTGAATTATTAAATTTTATGCCTAGCATTGGCGATAAAATCTAAGATTGCAATTCTCAAATCTCCAATCAAGCCATCATGGTAAAACTGACACCGAACCCTAGCTTTAGTTTAACGATTCGCGTTGCTCTGCCGAACCAGCCGGGAATGCTAGCAAGCGTCACCAGTGCGATCGGCTCTGTGGGCGGCAACTTCGGCCAAATCGACTTGATCGAGCAAACCCGCGCCACTACAGTTCGCGATATCACCGTCGATGCTTACAGCACCGAGCACAGCGAAGAAATAGTCCAAGCAGTGAAAGCGCTAGCGGATATCAAAGTGATCGACGTGTACGATCGCACTTTCAACCTGCACCGCGGCGGTAAAATCAGCGTAGAAAGCAAAATTTCCCTCAAACGCCAGTCAGATTTGGCAATGGCCTACACTCCAGGAGTCGCTCGCATCTGTACCGCGATCGCCAATGACCCCCAACAAGTTTACAACCTGACAATCAAACAAAATACTGTTGCCATTGTTACCGACGGTAGCGCAGTTTTGGGACTGGGAAACCTGGGGCCCGAAGCCGCCCTGCCAGTCATGGAAGGCAAAGCCATGCTATTTAAAGAATTTGCCGGAATTGACGCCTTTCCTATCTGTTTGAATACCCAAGATACTGACGAAATTATTCGCACAGTGCAGAATATCGCCCCGGTTTTTGGTGGTGTTAACCTCGAAGATATTTCTTCACCTCGCTGCTTTGAAATTGAAGCAAGATTGCGGGAAACCTTAAATATTCCGATTTTTCACGACGATCAACACGGAACTGCGATTGTTAGTTTGGCAGCATTAATTAATGCCTTGAAACTCGTCAAAAAAACAATGGCAGAAGTGTGTATCGTAATTAACGGCGCCGGTGCGGCCGGAGTCGCGATCGCCCGTTTGCTGCGGAAAGCAGGTGCCGAAAACATCATCATGTGCGACTCCAAAGGCGTCCTTTCCAAAGATCGCACGGATATGAACCCAGAAAAACTGGAATTTGCTGTAGCTTCGAGCGGTACTTTGGAAGATGCGATCGCCGGTGCGGATGTATTTTTAGGTGTCAGCGCCCCTGGCGTGCTCACGCGATCGATGGTGCGATCGATGGCCGAGAATCCGATCGTTTTTGCCATGGCAAATCCCATTCCCGAAATTCAGCCAGAATTAATTATGGAGGATGCGGCGATTATTGCTACCGGACGCAGCGATTACCCGAATCAAATTAACAATGTTTTGGCGTTTCCGGGGATATTTCGAGGCGCTTTGGACTGCAAAGCTCGCACAATTACGACCAGTATGTATCTAGGTGCAGCTTACGCGATCGCCTCTTTAGTCAGTCCTTCGCAGCTTGACAAAGAACACATTATACCCTCAGTTTTTGACGAGCGAGTTGCCATTGCTGTCGCCGGTGCAGTGCAGTTGGCCGCCCGATCCGAAGGTATCGCCCGCGATTAACAGAAGGAACAGTTGACAGTTGACAGTTGACAGTTGACAGTTGACAGTTGACTCCGAAAGCAGGAAAGCAGTTGACAGTCGAGAATAGTTGACAGTTGAGGGAGAAAAGAGGGAAGAGGGAAGAAGGAAGGGGGAAGATACCATGTATAAATTCATGGTCTTTGTCGCAGTTTTGTACTTCTTGTTTTGGGATTTTTCTGGTTTATTCTCATTCTCCGTTTCCTCCTTCCCGTTCATTCTTACTCCTTTTTTCTTCCCCATCCTCTCTTTGTCCCTCTCTCCTCCCTCAGCGGATCGGCATTAAATTCCGTACACTGCTAGTTGCCGAACTTCCCTCGAACCTCGAACCTTTAACCTCTTCCTTCTGCCCCCGAACCTCAACATCTATCCCTTACCAGAAATCATTGGTTGAAAGCCTCTCCGTTTTAGGGATAAATTAAAATCAGACGATTCATTACTCCAATCCTCGGACTTCCAGGTAGAAGTTGCCCTCAAGCGGTCAACTGTCAACTGTCAACTGTCAACTGTCAACTGAATGAAATCCGTTATACAATCCGTTGCCGAACTTCCTTCTTCCTGCTTTTTTGCTGAGTGATAAAAATCACACCAATAAACCAGATAATCGACATAATAAAGATATAATTAATTATCCCAAGCCCAGCTAGGTCAGATGCAAAGCCAGTTAGGAGAAGAGCGCAGCAACAGCAAATTATTAGAACCGTCCCCGCTCGGGCTGGCATTGTGCCGGACGGACGGGACTTTTCTTGACGTAAATCCAGCTTTTGCGAATATTATTGGTCGGACAGTTGTAGAAACTCTCAACCTCAACTACTGGGAAATTGTGCAAACACAGTGTACTGCCAGAGACAAGTATCTAGAAATTCCAACCAAAAATAGGTGCGCGGGCACGTGTGCAGCAGCATACAAACATAAAAACAACCATCTCGTACCCGTGCGAGTGTCGGAGCGGGCAATTGAAACAGACGGAGAGTGGGCGATTTGGTTGAGTGCTGAACAAGTTGTTAATTGGGAGCCTGAAAATAGCGAGCTGCTGGAATCAGCGCCGTCGCACTGCAATTGTCATCTAGAAAAATTGCTGGAAAACCAGAATACTGAGTTGGCAAAAACTCACGAACTACTCCAAGAAAAAATCGCCGAACTCGAACTTGCAAAATCGCAACTGCAACTCCAAAATCAGATTTTAGAGCAAATTCGCGAAGCCGTAATTTGCACGGATGCTGGCGGCTCAATCACCAGTTGGAATAAACAGGCTCAAAGACTCTACGGATATGAGAATAGTGAAGTAATCGGTCAAAATATTGCTCTACTTTATCTGCAAGAACAGCGAGAATTACTATCTATATTAGTGGCTCAACAGCTAGAAGAAACAGGCGAGTCGGATCTAGAGATTACCATGCAGCGCAAGTCTGGAGAAAATTTTTACTCGCACTTGTCACTTTCTCTGTTAAAAGACGTTCGTGGCGAAATTATTGGAAGTGTCGGCTGCATCAGAGACATTAGCGATCGCAAAAAAATAGAACAAGAATTAGCACAGAGACAAGCACTATTTGATTCCTTTTTGCAGGAAGCGCCGGCAGGACTTTGTATTTTTGATTCCCAACTGCGGTACGTGCAAATCAATCAATTTCTAGCCGACATAAATGGCTTGAGTCCTGCTGAACACATTGGCAAGACTTTACGCGAAATATTGCCGGAAATCGCTCCAATGGTAGAGCCTTTATACGAACAAATATTGAGAACCAAGCAACCTCTAATTAACATGGAAATGAGCGCTGAGAATCCCAGAAATCCGGGGATTATGCGACACATGACAGCTTCTTATTTTCCTCTACTCGACAAAGACGGTGAGGCGATCGGCATGGGTGCACTGGTTATTGACATTAGCGATCGCAAACAAGCAGAAGCAGCCCTCCAAAAAAGCGAACAGCTCTACCGCACTATGGCAAGCAACATTCCCAACAGTGCGGTGATGCTGTTCGATCGCGAAATGCGCTTTACCCTGGTAGAAGGCACAGAATTAGCAGGAGTGGGGCTTTCTAAAGAGTTAATGGAAGGCAAGACAATCTGGGAAGTATTCCAGCCGGATTTTTGCGCTGCTGTCGAGCCAAATTATCTGGCGGCCCTGGCTGGAGAAACAGTTGTTACAGAATTTACCTATGGCGATCGCATTTACCTCGCTTATACTTTGCCAGTCAGAAACGAACGGCAAGAAATCACCGGCGGATTGCTAATGACTCAAAACATTACGGCTCGCCAATTAGCAGAAGAAGCCCTCAGAGAAAGCGAAGAAAAATATCGCTGCATTGTCGAAACAGCCGATGAAGGCATTTGGATGATCGATGCGGAGGGTAAAACTACTTTTGTTAACCAAAAAATGGCTGATATGCTAGGCTGCACCGCAGAGGATGCGATCGGGCAGTCACTATTTGCTTTCATGGATGCAGAAGGCATCGCGATCGCCCAAGCCAATCTCAACCGCCGCAGTCAAGGAATTCGCGAACAGCACGATTTTAAGTTCCTGCGCCGAGACGGGAGCGAGTTGTGGGCGATGCTTTCTACTAATCCATTGCCAGACAAAGAAGGGCGCTATATCGGCGCTTTGGCAATGGTTGCCGACATTACCGATCGCAAGCAAACAGAAGCCGCATTACAGCAGTCAGAAGCCAAATTTCGATTACTTTACGAATCAACCAGCTTGGCTGTTTTAATGTTAGATGAAAACGGTATCCGCAATGTCAACAACGCCACCATAGAACTATTTGGAGCCACTAGCCAAGGGCAGTTTGTCGGCAAGAATCCAGGCGAATTGTCGCCTCCTTTCCAACCCAACGGCAGAGACTCTTTGAGCATGGCGAATGAGATGATGGCGATCGCCTTTGAATGTGGTAATCACCGTTTTGATTGGGTTCACCAGCGTTTAGACGGTACGAATTTTCCCGCAGAAGTCGTGCTGACAGTCATCGAAGTTGGAAATGAAAGCGTTATTCAAGCAGTCGTCCAAGATTTAACCGATCGCTTCCTTGCAGAAGAAACATTAGTGCGATCGGAACAAGCCCTCAGACAGCAAGCTCAGAGAGAACAACTACTCAATCAAATAGCCAACCAAATTCGCATTTCTTTAGATTTAGACACAATTTTAGCAACCGCCGTTCAAGAAATTCACAATCTCATGCAGCCAGATTGGTGCATCTTCACTTGGTACCGTCCCAACAGCAATCCTCCGGTTTGGAATATAGTCTGCGAAGCCAAAAATGTAGCTTTGCCAAGTTTCCTAGGTACTTATGTTGTAGAGGACACATCTAGTGCAGGAGTAGAACAAATTTTGCGCCGAGAAATTCTGCAAGTTGATGATGTTAGCACTTTTGACAATGTAGAATTGCGCCAAGCTTTCCAGGCAATAGAAGTTAACTCAGTGCTGTCGCTACCAATTCACACTGCTTCCGGCGATATTGGGGCGATTACGTGCTATCAGGCTTTGTATGTGCGACATTGGAGCGACTCAGAAGTCGAACTGATGCAAGCGGTGATTGCTCAAATTGCGATCGCGATCGACCACGCAAAATTGTACACCCAAACCCGCACAACCGCTCGATTAGCTCAAGCTCAAACTCAACAGCTAGAACAAACTTTACACCAACTTCAACGCACCCAAACTCAATTAATTCAAAGTGAAAAAATGTCTAGTTTGGGACAATTAGTAGCAGGTGTCGCCCACGAAATCAACAACCCAGTTAACTTTATCTACGGTAATCTCAGCTACGTCAGCGAATACACTCAAAACTTGCTAAAAATGCTGCAATTTTACCAGCGTGAATACCCCGAGCCTAGTGCAGCAATTTTAAATGCCAGAGAATCCTTGGAAATTGATTATATTTTTGAAGATTTACCAAAAATTGTCACATCTATGAAAGTCGGAGCCGATCGCATCCGCGACATAGTTTTGAGCCTGCGGACTTTCTCAAGATTGGACGAAGCCGAAATGAAGCAAGTTGACATTCACGAAGGCATAGAAAGCACGCTGATGATTTTGCAAAATCGCCTAAAGAATAAAGCCGATCGCCCGCAAATTAATATTATTAAAGAATACGGTAACTTGCCTTTAGTTGAATGTTATCCCGGCCAGTTAAATCAAGTATTTATGAATTTGTTGAGCAATGCGATCGACGCATTGGAAATGGAGACAAATAAACCAGAATGCAAGGAAGGGAAGGATTTAGCAATTAGAATTCGCACCGAAGTAACCGACAATAACTGCGTAATGATGCGGATAGCTGACACAGGCCCCGGGATGAGCGAAAACGTGAAACGGCGCTTGTTTGACCCATTTTTCACCACAAAACCCATCGGCAAAGGCACAGGCTTAGGATTGGCGATTTCGCACTCTATTGTCGTAGAAAAACACGGAGGCGAGCTGACCTGCAATTCTGTATTGGGAGAAGGTTCCGAATTTGCGATCGAGATTCCGCTGCGGCAAAAAAGAAATTAGTTATTGGTTATTGGTTATTGGTTATTGGTTATTGGTTATTGGTTATTGGTTATTGGTTATTGGTTATTCGTAGGGTGCGTCAGTTAGGGATTCAAATAGCACAGAAAATGGGAGCATCTCAGTTTTGCAAGAAGCATTTTTTCTTGTAGTGCGAGCGTCCCCGCTCGCGTGCTTGTAAGCACGCGAGCGGGGACAGCACTGTAAATACAAAACTGAGATGCTCCCCAGAAAATCCTGTAAGCTGACGCACCTTTCAACAAACTATGGTGCGTCAGCCACTAGCTTCTCAACATCACCAAATATCGCGCATACTGACGCACCCTACGACACTACGACAAACTACCCTTTACCACCAGACGCACACCGCCAGCGGGCGCCATTGTCAAACCGCGACGTACTGGCAAAATCGGACGATTTTCTGCAAGTTCCAAAGAATATCGCGACAGCACTTTCGCCAAAACTAACTTCATTTCAAACATCGCAAATGCCGCGCCAATACAGCGACGGTTCCCTCCCCCAAACGGCAAATATTCGTAAGGTGAAAATTGCCTTTCTAGAAAACGTTCTGGTTTAAAACGATTTGGTTCGGGGTAAAGATCCTCTCGGTGATGAACCAAATAAATGCAGGTAGAAAGCATCACTCCTTGAGGAATATCATAACCCATTAACTGCATCGGAGCTTGCGGAACGCGCGGAAATGCAAAAAATACGATCGGATAAATTCGCAGCGTTTCCGAACAGACAGCATTCAAATACGGCAGTTTAGCAATTTCCATCCCATCGCAATTGTCAACATCAATAGAAGAGAGTTCTTGCAGCAGTTTTTCGCGAACTTCCGGGAGATAGTGAATCCAATACAAAGCCCAGGCTAAAGCTGTAGCTGTAGTTTCGTGTCCCGCGAATAACATTGTCATTAATTCATCGCGCAATTCAACATCGCTCATCGGCTCTCCGGCTTCGTCGCGGGCTGAAACCAACAAGCTGAGGATGTCTTCGCCCAAGGGTTGAGATTGAGTTTTGCGATCGCGAATTTCTTGATAAAGCAGTTCATCCAAACGCTGTCTCTGCCGCAAAAACCGTCCCCAAGGACTCCAAGCGCCCAAATCTTTTTGCAGTGACTTTACCAGCAAAAAGGTAGCATTTAATGGATTACTAAACACGCTGAACATATCAACCATTAATTGGTGAATTTGTTGGTAGCGTTCTCCTTCGCTCAGCCCAAAAACTGCGTGCAAAATCACATCCAAAGAAATGTTTTGCATGGTTGCTTGGGCGACGAAAGTATTACCAGGAGTCCAAGTATTAATTGCTTTTTCGGTGATGTCGCGGATGATTTCTCCGTAAGCTTTCATACGTTCACCGTGCAAAGGTGGCATTAAAAGCTTGCGCTGCTGCAAATGTTGATCGCCATCTAACAACAATAAGGAATTGGGGCCTACTAAAGGTAACGTTACTTGGTTTCCCGTACCAGATTCAAAGAATTTACTATCCGCTGTGAAAATTTCTTGAATTGCTTGAGGATTGCTAATAACTACCTGGGGCGGAAAGTTGCTGAATTGGGTGGTGAAAATGTCGCCGTATGTCTTATAATTTTTCTCTAAATAATAGAGGGGATTTAAAATCCCCCGGACTGTCTGAACAAATCTCCCCTGTTTAGGGCCGTCTAGCAATTTGTTGCTAGTGTTATTTTGAGATTGAGAATTTTCTGTGAGGATAGTCATTGGTTTTTATCCTGCTTTTGTTGTTTCAGATGACTGAAAGCATTATTACTATTTCCAAGCGATCGCGAATCTCTATTCTAGCTTGTTGACGCCGAGAGATTTTACGTAAACCCGATCGCACCTTGCTGTTTCCACACCCGTTGTCGGTAGATATCCGCTAGTTTCGTACATTTTCACAGCTTCTTTGAGAACGCTAGCAGTTTCGATCCAGATTTCATCAAAGCCGCGAGCCATTATTTTACTTTCCAATTCTTGCAGTAAAAATTTCCCCAAACCTTGTCCCCTTGCTGCTGGCAAAATATACATTTTGCGAATTTCCACAGCATTCTTCCCGCGCTCGATGGGATAGTAAGCCGCCGTACCGACTATTTGATCGTGCTTTTCAACTACCCAAAATTCCCCGCCCTTCTTCTGATAGTGTAGTTCTACATCATAGACATCTCGATCTGCGCCATGAACTTCGCATTGTAAACCGTACTCTACCAAAACATTCTGAATTAAATGGAATGCCTCAGCCCGATCGCGCGTTTCCCACGAACGAATTAAAAAATCCCGATGTTGGGTTCTCATTAGTTGTTACTAATTATACTTATTTTTGGACTTTGGCAACTGTAATTTTACTGATAATTAGTGTTTTACAGTCTGGAAATGCACCCAACTTTTAACTATGAATTCTCGGTTCAGGATAAAGAGTTGCCAGCAACTCGCTCTCTATCAATGATAATTGCTCCAGCCGCTCAATAACAAGAGCGCGATCGAAATAAGTTGTTGCCAAAATCCAATATACCCCGTAATGGCGCGCTTCCGAAGCCATCAAACTGCGGTAAAACTTAGCTAATTCTGCGTCGGGACAGTGTTCGCCTAGCAGCCCCAACCGCTCGTGACTCCGCGCTTCAATCAAACCAGAAACCAACAAAGAATCCAAAAGTCTTTCCGGTTCCTGCTTGCGAATTTGGGCGGACAAACCCCCACCGTAGGGAGGCGCAGCCAAAGGGCCCAAAGCGATCCCGCGCTCTTCTAAGCGCTGGTTGACTTGCTCGAAATGCTCCAATTCTTCGCGGGCGATGGCGGTTAACATCCGCACCAATTTTTCCCGCGCTGGGTAGCGAAACATTAAATTTAACGCTACTCCGGCCGCTTTCCGCTCGCAGTGGGAATGATCTAATGAGATTGTATCCAAATGGGCGATCGCCTGTTCGATCCAAGCTGGCGAAGTCGGCTGTTTCAAAAACTTAATTGTTGGCAGTGTTGAACTCATATTATTTGACATTTTAGATGTGAGATTTTAGATCATTTCCGTTTAATTCGTCCTGGTATTCGATCGAGTTCTGTAGGGGCGGGTTCGCCGAAATATTAGATAAGTATCGACAAATTATATAAACCCGCCCCGCCCCTACGCCCGACGATGTAACCGGATTTGATTTGATATGATATCATGTCCGGTCGATCGTAATATCCGGTCGGGGCGGGTTTATTGGATTTAGGATTTGTGTTGAATATCAGGGTGAACCAGCCCCTACAACAATCACGATCTATTGACCAGATTTGATACAATCTAGTTTATTTTTGCCTCGGTAAGGATAGGCAACCGAGGACAATCTACTGTGCCGTTTTCCTACTTCTGGGAATTGACTTTACCTAACTTTTCAAACACCGCATACATATCACCAGCAAACTTTTTCGGATTCCACAACGGCGACAAATTGGCTGCGTCTTTAGATTTCATCAACTGTGCTTGAATTGCCTTTCTTAATTCACCATCTTTACCCAATTTTACACCCATATCCACATATTCAGCCCAAGACCAAGCCACACCAGTTTCAATTCCCAAAGCCTGCAAAAACGAATAACCCATTCTCGACAAAAACTGTTCTCCGGTGCGAGTCACCACCGGCAAATTAAACCACAAAGCCTCTAAAGTGTGAGTACCTCCATTATAAGGATAAGAATCTAACAAAACATCGGCCAGCAAATAGACAATTCTGTGTTCTTCCTCCGTAGCAAACCTGGGCAAAAACTTAATTCTGTGCCGGCTAACTCCCTCAGCTTCACAAGCTTGATGGTACGCACCTTCAAATACGGCAGCATCGCCCAAAGCTTTGTGAATTAAAATACTGTTCGGCACTTGTTTGAGAATCGCAATTTGTGCTTTTACTAAGTCGGAATTGAATTTTCTGCCGGGAGTGACGCACAAGTAAACTATTTGATCTAAACCGATGCGATTCGACTTTCTCAACGCCACCGGATCGACTCCATACCTCTGAAAACCTGACACTGCGACAAAGGAATCCGGCATTCTAATTAGCTGCTCGTCATAATATTTTTCCCTACCTGCTGGGTGCGAATGCCAGTCGGTAAGAAAGTAATTTTCTGAGGATATGTAAGGGGCGTCAAATCCGAGCCAAGAGACACAAACTGGTGCGGGTTTTTGGTGAAGAATTTCAGCGTGAATTGGGACGCTGAGAGAATCTAAATCGACTAAAATATCCAATTCATCTTGCTGAATTTGGTTGATAATTTCTGCGGAATTGGCAAGTCCGTTTGGGTAAGTTTTGGGGAAAGTGAGTTTGCCCAAACTATCAAATTGCTGAGTGCGATCGTCAGGAGTAATTCTTTCGGAAGCGTACAGATATAAATTGGGTGTGAACTCGGACAATTCGCGAATGATGTCAGCGCTGCACCAACCTACAGAATGACGGCTGAAGTGATTGGACAAAAACCCTATTTTTAATTTGCTGGCTGGGGATTGTGGTTTAAAACTGTAATTTGCGGGTTGAGAAAAATTAGGTTTGATACATTTTTCGATATACTTTTGGGCAATTAATCTGTAAAGTTTAGAGTTGGCTGCTAAGTCATCTCGCACGTAGGGCGTGCTGAATAAGAAGTTTGCATAAAGCGATTTAATTTCTACCGAGCTAGCCGTTTCTAAGTTTTGTTGCAAGTACGACTCTAACTCTAAAAATCGATCGCGCGCAATTTGATTCAATCCCGAGACTTGATAGGTGCTGACGTAGTAAATCGCCGTCATAATTGGATCGGTTTCGGCGCACATTTGGCTGTATTTGTGTACGGCTTGCCGCGCGGCTGCTAAATCGCTAGTATCTCTGAGGATGCCGCACAAATGTTGGTGGGCGGCAATAAAATCTGGTTTGATTTCTAGGGCTTTTTGCAGGTTGGGTATGGCTTCTTTTGCTTTGCCCTGGTGGCGCAAAATTATGCCAATTTGACAGTAGGCTTCGGGTAAATCGGGTTTAAATGCGATCGCCTGTTGCCATGCAGCCACAGCCTCGTCTAACTTCCCTTGCCGCGCTAATTTATCGCCTAAATTTATGTGAAAATCTACCTGAGCTAGATGGGGATTGAGTTCTAGGGCTTTTTGCTCGTAGGCTACGGCTGCATCCGACTGCCCTTGCTGCTTCAGTGCGCCTGCCAAATTCCAGTAAGCAGCAGCCAAAGTTGGTTTAAGTTCGATCGCCTTTTGGTAATTGACGATCGCCTCCACGAAATGCCCTTGTTTGTAGAGCATACTCCCCAAATTAGCATAAGCCTCAGCAAAATCGGGATTCAGGGCGATCGCCTCCGAATAAAACCGCATTGCTTCCTGAATCTGGCCGCTTGCTTGCTGCACATTGCCCATTGTCACGTAAGCCGCCGCCCAATTCGGTTGCAATTCCAGAGCTCGGCGACAAGCAGCCACGGCGGCTGCTAAATTGCCTTCAGAGTAATAAGTTTCTGCAACGACAGTCAGCGATGCAGCATCTTCTAATTGGGGTGTTTCGGATTGGTTGCGAAAATCGGAATTCATTTGGCGCCCTATCTGTGCTATCAAGTTAAAGGTTGAATTTAGATTATTTTGCAGAGTAGCAGTTTTATCGGAACTACGGGCGATCGTCACAGATAATTTATGAGCGAGAAGCAAGCGACACAGCGCCAACATCACATCAAGTGGAAACCAAACCTCCTGCTGGGGATACTCTTGTTAGCCTTAGCAATCCCCTTACCCTTTGCCCAAAAGACTCTCGCGCAAAAGCAGACAGCCGACTTTCGGCAGCGACTATTTCAAACAGCCCTTTATTTCACCCTATATTTTGAGGGCGGATTCAGCAATCACCCCGCAGATAAGGGCGGCAGAACCTATCGGGGCATCCTGCAAACGGAATACAACTCCTACCGCTACAGTCGCGGGCTGCCACCCCTCGACGTGACGCAGATGTCGGAAGCAGAGCTCATGGAAATTTATAAATATTACTGGGATTCGAGCCTGTCGGGTACGATGCAGCCTGCTTTGGCGATCGTCATGTTTGACACTGCTGTTAATTTTGGTATTAACAATTCTATTACATTTTTGCAGCAAGCTTTAGGATTGCCGCAAACTGGTGTTTTTGATGCGCGCACGAGGGATGCACTAAAATCTGCTAATAACAAAAATACGGCGCTGCAAATGATTAACGAACGGATTATTTACCGCTACAAACGAGTGCAAGAAGATCCGAGTCAAATGGCTTTTTTCCGGGGTTGGCTGAGTCGCGATTACAGTTTGTGGGGCTACGTAAACAAGATTAAGTAGTTGGGAATTGGGAATTGGGAATTGGGAATTGGGAATTGGGCATTGGGCATTGGGCATTAATAGCCGTTTCTCCCTCTCTTCAATTGTCCAATTCTTCCCTTCTTCCCTCTTCCTTATTCATTCTTCCATCGGAATTCCATCCGTTACATCCGTTACACAATCCGTTGCCGAACTTCCTTCTGCCTTTTTAATATTATCTCTCTCTTCTTCTCTGCGCTCTCTGCGGCCTCTGCGGTAAAATCATCCAGAAAAAATCGTAGTTGCGAGATTCCCCACTTCTTAAAAAAGTAGGGAATCTCAAAAATGAATCTACAGCAACACGAAATCCGATGCAGTAACCAAACTATTGAACCCAGTCACCGTTGCCAACACTTGATTATCTGCCGCTGATAAAATCGTTACCGCTGGCGCCGATTAAAGTAACGCTACGATCGGTACCGAGTCGATCGCACTTTGCTGTAGTTATAGAAGGAAGACAGCCCTTCGGCTTCGCTCTGGGTAAAAAGCTAACTAAGGATTTTTTTTAATTGGGTACAGTCAAAATTGCAACGTGCTAATTTGGGAATATATTCTCTATTTAAAACTTGTACTTGATACAATAATCGCAACTATGAATCATGTCAATTCATAAAAGTCATAACTTAAAGTCATAAAAGTCATATTTATAAAAATATATTTCAATCAGTAGACAAAGCTATCAAAGTTAAGTCAAATCATGTATAACAGAAACTTAAGCATAGAAAAATGCGTGACTCCCGTACAAATCACTTAAAATATGAAGCCTATGACGGTAGAAGAAGCAATAATTTTTTTGGACAACCTGGTATACCAACAAACAGAAAAAAACCTGAGTCGGTTGCAGCAGTCGATAATTAAAGGAGTTTTAACTGGTTTGACGTACCAAGAAATTCAGCAAAACGATCCGATCGCCCGCGGGTACACAGTGGGATACCTGGGGCGATATGTCGGCTACAAATTGTGGAAAGACCTCACCAAGGTATTGAAGCAAGCAGAAATTATTCGACCAGAAGAAAGAGTAGTCGGAGCAAATCTTTGGGACTGTATCATGAGATCTCTAGAAAAAGGCACAAAACCTGTTAAATCTGTCGATCCGATCTTGCAAAGGCTGCTGCGGATGCGTTACCGAATCCGAGAACACTTAGTCAGCACCGAGTACAGCGATACATATCTCGCTGAAGATGAAAATTTGCCCGATCGACCTTTGTGTCTCGTCAAGCGCCTGAAAAGCCAGTCAGAGAAAACCAGCAAGCTATTCGATCTAGAAACGCGAGTGTTATATCGCTTAGGCCAACACGATCGCATACCAGAATTGTTAGCTCGATTTGAAGAAGATGGATATTTTTATTTAGTCTATCAATTCATCGAAGGACAACCACTGTATCAAGAACTCATCGAAGGTCAACCCTGGAAAGAACATCAAGTTATTGCTTTGTTGAAAGATATCTTAGAAGTGCTAGTCTTCGTTCACAAAGAAAATGTAATTCACCGCGATTTGCACCCTCAAAACTTAATCAAGCGCTCACCAGATAACAAGATTGTATTAATTGACTTTGGGGCCGTCAAAGAAATTAATACCTCCCAAAATAGCAACGGTCAAACCAAATCGCGCGGCGGCGGCACTCATCAAGAATACATTCCTCCCGAACAAGCCATCGGCGCACCGAAATTTTGCAGCGACATTTATGCTGTTGGGATCATCGGGATTCAAGCCTTGACAGGGATGCGCCCGAAACAACTCAAAGTCGATAATTTAGGCAATCTTATTTGGCAGAAAAATGCAACCGTGACGCCGGAGCTTGCTAGCATTTTAGACCAGATGGTGCTGTACTCTTTCCCCCAGCGTTACCAGTCAGCAACCGAAGCTTTGGAAGCAGTTCAAAATTTGGTCTGTAGTCATTAGTCATTAGTTATTGGTTATTGGTTATTGGTTATTGGTTGTTAGTTATTAGTTATTGGTTATTGGTTATTAGTTATTGGTTATTTCGTGCTAATAACCAGTAACTAATAACCAGTAATATCGTTAATTACTTACTAACAACACACAACCGTTAACTAATTACTAGCAACAGTCAACAGTCAGCAGTCAGCAGTCAACAGTCAACAGTCATTAATGAAAGAAGGAAACCCAACACCGTTGATGTCAGATTTGATACCAAATCCGGCTTGAATATCCCCCTCTTGAGTCTGCGAAAGCGGACGAAAGTTTGTTTAGGATTGGTTTCAAGCGGACAGTTTTATCTTTTGTGAGGTTAGCGGAGCCAACTGATAGCAGAACACGAACCACAGCCACAGCAGCCGGTTGACAATCCGACTGCTATTTTTGTTGTTAGCGCCCTGCGGAGTCGATCGCACAATCCTTTACCATTACCCCTCGAATGAGTGAGTAAAAACACTCTGCCCGGAAGATGAATCGGGCGATCGCACTTTTTACCACCTCGCAGGAACAAGGAATAAGTAACAAACAATAAGGACAAATCCGAAAGAAAAAAGAATTTTTTATTTTAACTAACAATCAAGAAAAATTATTGAATTCTGACCAATGCCTTATACATCAAAGCCTGTTACTTTAGTTGACACTCTATCTCAAGTTAGATAACATAGTTAGTATTATGTGCTATCTACGCAGTTTTAACAATCTCTTAAGCAGCTTGGTATATCTAGCAACAATATAAGTAGAGTGTTTATTGTTACCTTCAACACCTAGAAACCCACATAATTTGAGGGAGCGAGAAATTGGAATTTTTTGAACGATCGCAAAAAGTGCAGCCGCCCTCAACCCCAATTGCAGCACTCCAGTCTTTTTCCAAAAAGGCTGGTATTGCAGTAATCGCGATCGGCTGTACAGTCATGTTGGGTTGGATCTTCGACCTGCAACTCTTAAAGAGCATTTTTCCAGAACTCCCGAGCATGAAAGCCAACACAGCGGTCTGCTTTATTTTGAGCGGATTGTCTCTGTTTCTGCAACAGCGCAGGCGTGCCAAATCAACAACAATTAAAGCTCAAAAAATAGATAAAGCTTTAATTGTTTCCAGTTCACTTTTAATTATATTAATCAGTCTATTCACCCTAATTCAATATAGCTCTAATTTAGACTTAGGCATCGACCAACTGCTATTTAAAGACAATTCTAACCTCACAAGTATCTCAGCACCGGGACGGATGGCGCCGAATACTGCCACTGCTTTTTTATTGCAGGGAACTGCCTTGCTGCTGCTGTCTCTACGCCGCCCCAAATACCTGCGGGTTCAAATCTTAAGCTGTTGTGCATTTTTAATTGCATATCTGGGTTTGATCGGCTACATCTACGGCAAACCTTTCTTTTACACAATTGGCTATACAGGAATGGCTTTGCACACCTCCGTAGCATTTATGTTACTGAGCCTGGGGATTTTATTTGCCAGTCCAGAGCGAGGATTGATAGCAGTAATTGTGAGCGATCGCGCGGGCGGCATCATGGCAAGGCGGTTGTTGCCACAGGCGATGGTTATTCCGACTTTGGCTGGTTACTTCATCATCTCGGGAGAGCGGTTGCAAGCCTACTCCCCGGAGCTAGGAATATCGCTGTTAAGCGTATTGAACGCGATCGTTTTTACTGTTCTGATTTGGCAGAATGCGAAAAGTCTCTGCACCGCAGACCGAAGGCGCTATCGAACCCAACTGGGGCTGATCAAAGCTAAATCAGACTTAGAAAGTCAAGTTGAGAAACGGACTCTTGAACTCCAACTTGCTAACGAGCAATTGCAGCAGCAAATTCTCGATTCTCACACAACAGAGCAGGCGCTCCAAAAAAACTACAACCTGTTGCTCACAGTCATTAACAGTACGCCGACCGCCCTATTTGTCAAAGACATTCAGGGCTGCTACATGATGCTCAACGCTGCGGGAGCTAGCATCATTGGCAAGTCTTTTGACGACATTATCGGCCGAGATGACAGCGAGTTATTTCCTGCGGAAATTGCGGCCAATATTACCAAAACCGATCGCCAGATCGTGACAGCGGGAAAAACGCAAGTAATGGAAGAAGAATTGCCAGTTCAAGGAAAATTACGGACATTTCTTTCGACAAAAAACGCTTACCGAGACGGGCAAGGAAAAATCAGCGGTATAGTTAGCATCGCGCGGGATATTACCGATCGCAAACAAGCAGAAGTCGCCAACAGAAGTCTGGCAGCAATTCTCGAAGCAACGCCGGATTTTGTAGGTATCTGCGATCTCGACGGGCACGCTGTTTACATGAACAAAGCAGGCAGAAAAATGGTGGGTATCGACGAAAACGAAGATATATCGAACAAACAAGTTGGAGAATTTGCCGCAGCCTCAGCCCGCAGCACCTTCCAGCAAGCGATCGCCACCGCAATCTCAGGCGGTGTTTGGAGTGGAGAAACAGCCTTCGTGTCAGCCTCGGGAGTTGAAATTCCCGTCAGCCAAGTCATCATCTCCCACTCAGCACCAGACGGCCAACTCGCATATATTTCTACCATCGCCCGCGACATCAGCGATCGCTTCCAAGCCGAAACAGCCCTGCGTTTAAGCGAGCAAAGATACCGATCGCTGATCGCTGCTACCGCGCAACTCGTATGGATCACAGACGCACAAGGAAAGCCGATCGCGCCCACAGACTGGATGGCATATACAGGCCAAAGCTTGGAGGAAGCCACAAACAACTGGTTTTCGGCAATTCACCCAGACGATCGCGATCTCACGCTGCAAGCTTGGATGCGCGCAGTCGAAACCAAAAACCTCTATGAAGTCGAACACCGCTTGCGGGCGTCTGACGGCAGCTACAGGCACTTTTGGGTGCGCGCAGTCCCAGTTTTAGCAACAGACGGCAGCATTCGCGAATGGGTGGGCACGCACACGGATATTAGCGATCGCGTCCAAGTATTGGAAGCACTCAAGCAATCAGCAGCACAGTATCGATCGCAAGCAGCCCAGCTCGAAAAAGCTTTCCGCGACTTGCACGAAACCCAAGCGCAACTAATCCAAACCGAAAAAATCTCTTCACTCGGCCAGCTAGTCGCCGGAGTCGCCCACGAAATCAACAACCCGATTAACTTCATCTACGGCAACATCACCCACGCCAGCCAATACGCCAAAGACTTGCTAAATCTGCTCAACCTTTACCAGGAAAAATACCCAAATCCCGTCACGGAAATTGCTTTATCAGCCGAAGAGATAGAAATTGATTACTTAATAGAAGACTTTCCGAAGATTTTGGAATCAATGAAAGTAGGAGCCGATCGCATCCGCGACTTAGTTGTATCCTTGCGTAACTTTTCCCGACTCGACGAATCGCAGATGAAGCGAGTAGACATTCACGAAGGAATCGAAAGCACTTTAGTAATTTTGCAGCACAAGCTCAAAGCTAATGCAGTTCGTCCGGCGATCGAGATTATCAAAAACTACGGCAGCTTCTCCAAAGTCGAGTGCTATGCAGGTCAGCTCAATCAAGTATTTATGAATCTGTTAGCAAATGCGATCGATGCCCTCGAAGAATACAACAGCAAGCGTTCTCCAACAGAAATATATGCTAGCCCCAACACCATTGAGATTAAGACCAGTGCAAATTCAGACACAGTAACCATTCGGATTGCCGACAACGGGATGGGAATCAATCCTGAAGTTATGAGCAAATTGTTCGATCCATTTTTTACTACCAAACCCGTCGGCAAAGGCACTGGCTTAGGACTATCAATCAGCTATCAAATTATAGTTGAAAAACACCGAGGAAAATTGAAATGTGTTTCTGCACCCGGGAAAGGTGCAGAGTTTATCATAGAGATTCCCATTTCCCAGAATCTATCAGCCCAAGCAACGGAAAACATCAAGGAAAAGGAAATGGTGAGCAGTAATCAGTCATTAGTCATCAGTCATTAATTTCTGAGTGTCACGTAGTTGCGCTTCAGCGCTCTTAGGTACGTAGTTGCGCTTCAGCGCTCTTAGGTACGTAGTTGCGCTTCAGCGCTCCGAGGCACGTAGTTGCGCTTCAGCGCTCTTGGGGCTAAAGCCCAACAACATACCAACCAGGTACGTAGTTGCGCTTCAGCGCTCTTGGGGCTAAAGCCCAACTACATACCCAGTAATTGCGATCGCCACAGAAAACACTCCGCAGTAGCAAGCGTCGCACCTTGCAAAATAGTCATCTCCCCGTCTCAGTCGATCGCCCAAAATCGAAATAATTCTTTACAATACAAGAGTAAATATAATTATTCACTTAAAAAAATCCCTTGAAAATGCCCATAAACCAACTTTCTGCAACAACAGCCTCCGCGCAAACCCAGGAATTAGACTTTGATATCGCGATCGTCGGAGGCGGCATAGTCGGCGCCACCTTAGCGTGCGCCCTCAAAGATTCAGGATTAAAAATAGCCATCATAGAAACCCAACTCCCCGCAGCAGCAGCAGCCAAAAAACAAGCCTATGCAATCACCCTGCTATCGGGAATGATCTTAGAAGGCCTCGGCGTGTGGGAGCAAATCTTGCCGCAAATCACCACCTTCGAGCAAATTAGCCTCTGCGACGGCGACTATCCCGGTATCGTCGAATTCCACCGCCCGGATTTAGGAAATACTGGCAAATTACCCGTACCAAAAACAGCATTAGGTTATGTTGGCGAGCATCGAGTCATGCTGTCAGCTTTGCAAGAATCCTTAGCAAAAAACCCAAATTTTAGTTGGGTTTGTCCTGCGGAAGTAGTCGAGGTAAAATATTTAACTAATTGCGCCGAAATCCAAATCAAACAACAGGGCGAAACTCGCACAATTCGCACCAAATTATTAGTTGCTGCTGACGGTTCGCGATCGCGCATCCGCAGCGAAGCCAACATCGGCACCCACGGCTGGAAATACTGGCAATCCTGCGTTGCCATTACTATTAAAGCTGAAAAGCCGCACAACGATATTGCTTTTGAGCGCTTTTGGCCGAGCGGCCCGATGGGAGTCTTACCATTACCAGGGAACCGCTGTCAAGTAGTTTGGACAGCACCCCACGCGGAAGCAAAAGCTTTGCAGTCTATGGACGAAAAAGAGTTTTTAGCTTTGTTGGAACAGCGCACGGGCGGGCTTTTGGGGCGTTTGGAATTGGAGAGCGATCGCTTTTTGTTTCCTGTGCAGTTAATGCAGAGCGATCGATACGTATTGCCCAGACTAGCACTCATTGGCGACGCCGCCCACTGCTGCCATCCCGTGGGTGGACAGGGATTGAACATGGGTATTAGAGACGCAGGTGCGATCGGGCAAATCTTGCAGCAAGCCCACCAGAAAGGCGAAGACATCGGCGATTTGCGAGTATTAAAACGGTATCACAATTGGCGAAAAAAAGAAAACTTAATCGTGTTGGGATTTACCGATTTTCTCGATAGATTGTTTTCCAATACTTGGATGCCAATTGTAGCATTTCGTCGCTTCGGATTGTGGTGTTTGCGGACAATTCCGCCGGTGAGGTTTTTAGCATTGCGCTTGATGACAGGTTTGATGGGGCGGCCGCCAGAATTAGGACAAAACTAGGTTCTTTCATACATCCCCGTAGGGGCGGGTTCACCAACCATAATCGCCCAAAACAAACAATCTCAAAAACCCGCCCCCACCCAACGATAAATCATCATATAAATTTTGGTGATGCGATGTAAATTTCAGGTTGACGTGGGCGATCGGTGGTGTGGGGACGGGTTTATATAGATGGTTGGTAATTGTTAGATATTATTGGTGAACCCGCCCCTACAAAATATCGTATAATACCATCAAAGAAACCGGGGTTTTTCCTGGAACTTTGCAATTTTAAGAAGTTTGTCGCAAAAACGCGATACAATGATCTACTCAGATCGAACCGTGCCCTAACAGCAGTAGAAAAACCATGGAACCCGAACAAGAACAAGAGATTCTCACCCTGCGCGATCGCCAATTAACGCCCAAACAAATTGCCCGAAAGTTAGGATTGAAAGCATCCGAAGTCAGTACATTTCTGATATCTCAGGCAGAACAAACAGCCCTCGCTAGCGCCGAAAAAGGAGAGTTATTGCCCGTTGCTCAATGTCTCGTCGATGTAAATTTTGCGAAGGTATTGTTGGGCAATGAAACCTCTGAAATGAGCGGTTTGGGTTTAGTGATGGTTACCCGTTCCAAGGGCTACAATCGTTTTGTTGTAACCTCTTATTTGATCGACTACTGGTGCTTGGGAGTGAAGGATGCCATGCCGCCACGTAACTGCAACGATAGCCAATATAAAAATCTTGTTGAGAATGCTTACTCGCAGTTTCTGGGATACGAGGAGATTAGTTTAGAGCAAGCACAAGCTTTGGTTTGGGGTGCGATCGCCTATGCCAAAAAATTAGGCTTTGAACCGCATCGCGATTTCGAGCAGTCGAAGGCTCATTTAGGAGAATCAACCAGCGAAATCGGCTTGAATTTCGGTCGCAATGGAGAACCTTGTTATGTTGAAGGGCCTTACGATAATACAACGAAAATTATCAATACGCTTAAAAAGTCTGTGGGAGACGGTAATTTCGATTTCTTGCACGAGATTGGGTAGAAATTGATACGGTTCAGTATTTTGTAGGGGCGGGTTCACCAACAATAATCGCCTGAAACAAACAATCTCAAAAACCCGCCCCAACCCAACGATAAATCATCATGTACAATTTTTCTATGCGATGCAAATTTCAGGTTGATGTAGGTTGTCGGTGGTGACAGGGCGGGTTTATCCAGATTGTTGATAATTGTTATATATTGTTGGTGAACCCGCCCCTACAAAATATCGTACAATCATGCTAAAATAATCATCGGTGTTATTGATAACTCCCCACAATGGACGAAACCCGCGCCGAAGCCTACCAACAACTAATTCAGACTCTCCTGACTTGCCCTAACGGAGACGAATCACAGATATTACAAGATAACTTAGAATTATTGGATCGCGGATTTCTCCAAGCTTGCGAGTCAGTAGCAGAAAACTTGACACAACAAGGACAGGAAAATCCAGCTAGTTTCCTGCGAAATCTGGCCAGTCAGGTAGGGCAATTCTTGGATGGGAAGGATGAGGGAGATAGCGATGACTCAGAAGGTGAAAATTCCCAAGAATATGTAAAGTTTATCTTAGAATTATTGCAAGCAGCAGCAGCTAGCGGTAGCGATATTAAAGTAATTCACTCCATCCTCGGTCAACGACAACATCTCCTCAATGCCCGTTTTGGCGAGATTTTACAGGAAGTGGTCAAGAAGTTAATTGTCATCAGCAAAAATACAAAAGAAATTAGCTTAATTATCGGAATCTTTGAAAATTTAAGTGTTCGTATTTTTCAATTTCCCCGTGCAAACAGAACGAACAATATTGAAATTGCCATTACTGGTTATCAAATAGTTTTAAGTTATCGGGAACCGGGGAGCAAAGATTGGGCAAGGACTCAAGTCAACCTAGCCAATGCCTACTTATACAGAATTAACGGTTCGCGCGCGGATAATCTGGAACAGGCGATCTGCTTTTTTAACACAGCTTTAACAGTTTTCACTCTTCAGAATTTCGCTGAAGAATGGGCAATGACTCAAGTCAACCTAGCCACTGCCTACAAAAACAGAATCAACGGTGATCGGGTGAAAAATCTGGAACTGGCGATCGACTTTTTTAACGCAGCTTTAACAGTTTATACCCTAAAGGATTTCGCTGAAGAATGGGCATTGACTCAAAATAACTTAGCCAATACCTACAGTGATAGAATCAAGGGTTCGCGGGCCCAAAATCTGGAACTAGCGATCAACTTTTATAACGAGGCTTTAAAAGTTCGCACCCTAAAGGATTTCCCTAAAGATTGGGCAATGACTCAAAATAACCTAGCCAATGCCTACGGTGACAGACTTAACGGCGATCAGGCAGAAAATTTGGAATGGGCGATCAGCTTTTATAACGCTGCTTTAACAGTTCGTACTCTTAAGGATTTCCCTGAAGAATGGGCAGAGACTCAAAATAACTTAGCTGGTACTTATATTGAAAGAATCAAAGGCGATCAGGCCCAAAATCTGGAACAGGCGATCAGCTTTTTTGACGCTGCTTTAACAGTTTATACCCTTGAGGATTTCCGTGAAAAATGGGCAATGACTCAAAATAACCTAGCTACTGCCTACTTAGACAGAATCAAGGGTTCGCGGGCGGATAATGTGGAACGGGCGATCGCATCTTACACTGCTGCATTAACCATCCGCACCCGCGATGCCTTTCCCGAAGATTGGGCGATGACGCAAAATAATCTGGCAATAGCCTACAGAAACAGAATCAGGGGAGAGAAAGCTGAGAATATCGAACTGGCGATCGCATCATGCACTGCTGCATTAACCATCTACACCCGCAATGCCTTTCCCGAAAAATGGGCAATGACGCAAAATAATCTGGCAATAGCCTACAGTGACAGAATCAGGGGAGAGAAAGCTGAGAATATCGAACAGGCGACAAAGTGTTATGGAAATGCTTTAACTATCAGAACTCGTGAGGCTTTCCCGCAAGGTTATACAGAAACTTTATCTAATTTAGGTACTCTTTACCGAAGCAACCAGCAATGGCAACTCGCTTACGATACTTATGCCCTAGCAATTGAAACAGTAGAATTATTACGGGGTGAGATTCAATCTGGGGATGAAAGCAAACAGAAATCAGCCGAAAAATGGAATAGACTCTATCTGGGTATGGTAGAAGTTTGCATCCAACTGAAACGCTACACCGAAGCTGTGGAATATGCCGATCGTTCTAAGGGGCAAAACTTAATCGAGTTGCTATCGCGGAGAATTGCTGAGGAAAATGAACGGTTAAAACAAGCTGAAGAAAAAAACTATGACATCATCAACCAACTACGCCAAGATTTGGCTGCAAAATATCCTTATACACCTCTCAATTTTGGTGAAATTCAGCAGTTAGCCGATAAAAAAACAGCAATTGTCGAATGGTATATTTTGAGTAATAGTTTTTGTGCTTTCATCATCACTAAGCATAACCCACAACCACAAGTTTTACGATTTTCTGAGTCTGATGTAGATAAATTAATTGATTGGACTAGGGAATATTTAGGAGATTATTATCCAGCAGATATCGATCGACATTTACCTGAAAAAGAACAAATTGAACAATTCAAGCAACTCCGCGATGAAAAATGGGAGATACCTTTAAGTGATAAGCTCAAAAAACTAGCCCAAATTCTGCATATTGATCAAATAGTTAATGCCATTCCCAAAACCTGCGACAAACTAATCCTGATTCCCCATCGTCACCTCCACCTGTTCCCTCTCCACGCCCTCCCACTCACCAACAACACCGCCAAATGTTTGATAGATGCCTTTCCCGGTGGAGTTTCCTACGCCCCCAGTTGTCAACTATTACACCAAGTCCAAAAATACAAACGTAGTAAATTCGATAAATTATTCGCCATCCAAAACCCCACAGATAACTTGTTAGCTGCCGACATAGAAGTAGAAACCATCAAAAATATCTTCCTCAACTCAGAAATTTTAGCTAAAGGAAATGCCAAAAAAGGCGAACTATCAGAGTCAAAACTAGAAATAGCCGAAAGAGTCGCCGACAGCCACCATCTGTTCTTTTCCTGTCACGGTTCCTTCAACCCCAACGATCCGCTACAATCTGGTTTAGAACTAGCAGACGGCACTCTCACCCTAGAAGAAATCATCCGCTATTTCAACCTCAGCGAATGCAGCCTAGTCACCCTTTCCGCCTGCGAAACCGGACAAGTTCAACCCGACGACACCGACGAATACATCAGCTTCACCAGCGGTTTCCTATTGGCAGGTAGTCCCAGTTTATACGTCACCCTGTGGTCAGTAAACGCCTTTTCCACAGCAATTTTAATGATCAAAACCTACGAAAACCTCTCCCAGCAACCCGGTAAATTCGCCCTGTCATTAAACCAAGCCCAAATCTGGATGCGAGACACCGACATCCAAGGCTTCCTCGACTGGATAGAGCAATGTCACCTCCTAAACAAAGAATGTCGAGGAATATTACAACGTAATATGGACATAGAATTGGAAAATCTGGGAACCAATGATAAAATATATCAAAATCCCTATCACTGGGCCGGGTTCTGTGCGGCTGGCAAAGGAGAGCAAAAATATGAGTAATAGCATCACAAAATTAGAAATCTTCCAGAAACTAATTGAATTAGATTTATTTGTCAATCTGAAAGATGCCCTAGTTTCTCTTAAAGAGCAATGGACAGGTAACGATGAAGATAATATCAAACTCATTGAAAAATGGATAGAGGAACTACCACGAAATGATAAAAACAAGATACGAGGAAAATATGAATATTATCAATTAAATATAGAGAAGTTAGGCAGAAAAGGGAAATCATCGACTAAGCCGGGAGAACAAAGTGAAATTACGAAAGAAAGCATAGAGAATGCTATTATAGCTAAAGAAAAACCTCCTGAACCAAAGCCAGATACACCGTCTTCTCCATGAAAAATTTTAGTATCAGTGTTTGTTTTTTCCATCTCAATCAGACTTTAGGTGAATCTCTCGATCGAGTTTCACCTCAAGCTGATTTGATTTGGGAAAATCTGATTAAAATCAGTGAAAAACTACCTTTCACTGAACTAAAAGATTTGAAAGCAAAGTTAGTTTGTTATGAATTAGATGAACAATCACAGATTTTCAAACATCAGACAAAAGCTTTAAATTTAATCAACGAATGGCTAACAGAAGAGCAAAAACAGATCGACTTTGCTACTATCAGCCACAATGGATTAGCGATTAGCGGGAACTTACAACCGTTTTTATTGAATGATACCTATGCTTTCGATCTAAGTTTATTTCTCGAAAATCCTGACCAAGATATCACACTAGAAGAACTTCATTTATTTGAACCTAGCAGCCTCTTTTTAGACTATTCAGAAAACACTCTCGGTGAAACCATCTGGCTTTATGGAGAAACAGAAGTAGGTGATGCAGAATGTCAAGGCATCGCTAATGAATTAGTTGCAAGTTTACTGAAAAATACTAAATTTACAGCTAGATTAGTCAATGAAGACAAATTACTCAAAGTTCCCTTATTTGAATATGAAATTAGCCAAGGAAATCAACTTAATAAACTCTATCGGATTCTAGTTTGGATCGATAATCAAGCAATATCTCCAGATATTCCCGCAGTTTATGATGCTTTATTTGGGTCACTCTGGACTCGCCACAAAATTGAATATGTCTACCAAGAAGGGCGAGAAAGTTATATTAGAGCCAGAGAAGCTTATAGTAACATAGAAGCAAAGATTAAAGAATTTAAGCAAAATAAGCCATTAGAGGAACTGCAAAAACTGCTTGAATCAATCCCAGAAATATCTCTGCAATATCAACGGCAACTCCGAAATTTGCAAGCAGACTATACCGCAATTAAAGTCAATAAAATCAACCATCGAAACTACTTAGACAAAATAGCGCAACCGGGCGATATTTCCAGTTGGCTAAAGTTTGAAGAAATTACCTGTAAGCGCTACCTAGATCAGATAGAAACCCATATTAGCTATATCCAACCGGGTAAAGACTTAATTAGCGAATTTATCAGTACATTGCGGGGTTTGGTGGAAATTGAACAAGCTAAGTCCGATCGCCAATTACAACAAACTTTACAGGATAAGGAGATAAATGAGAAGAATCGCGATCGAGAATTAGAAAATACGATTCAAGCAGTCGGTACCGGTATCGGTGTCGGAGTCGGCTTTGCGGGAATCCTAGCCGCCGGCTACCCCTTAATCGAAAAACCTTGGGATTTTCCCTCTCCTCAACATCCTGTGTTACCGCCTCATCCCTTCGTTATTGCGGTTGTGGTGAGTTGTTTGTGCGGTGGTGGCTTGGGATGGTTGGCTTGGTTTTTCACTAAACGCCACCTCCAGAGTAAATCATCACCTGTGGAGGCAATTTCATCTAGTCGCGAAAGTCTACCTCCCTCTTAATTGATATTTGTGGGCGCATCAAAACCACAGAAACCGGGTTTTTTCCGAAAGCTGGGAGTTGTCGCCAAGTCTGTCGCAAAAACCCGGTTTCTCGCCACCCACCCACAATCCAAAATCTAAGAAACCGGGTTTTTCCCGAAATCTAGGAGTTGTCACCAAGTCTGTCACAAAAACCCGGTTTCTCGCCACCACTTTTAGAATAACAACGGCTCAATTTTGGTCTGTACCTCCTCAATCACATCTTCAGATACAGATTCAACAAATCGAACACCGCGAACTTTCCAGTCTAGACACTTGATTTGATCTGCAAGAATAACTCCCTGAACTTTTAATCCAATTGGTAAAGCAACTTCAAAAGGATACCCTTTTTGTTGCTTGGTAATAGGCATAAATAAAGCTAAAGAACTTTTCTGATTATAAGCACGAGGCGACAGCACAAAAGCAGGTCTAAGTCCTTTTTGTTCGTGTCCTTTAGTGGGGTCAAAGTCTAAATAAACAATATCGCCTCGACTCGGAATGTAGGGATTTGATTGTGTCACCAAACTTCATTCCCCACAGCAACTCCACTGTCAATCTCAGTATGAAGATTTTCTGGGGTAATGGCCTCAATCAACTCCTCAAGCGAATACCGCCGACGAGTTATCGGCTCGATCGTCAGCCTACCATCTATCAAGACAAGCTGCACTTGGGAACCTTCCACTAAGTTAATCTCTTTAGCTAAATGCTGTGGAATCCGAACAGCAAGACTGTTTCCCCACTTTGCGATCGTCCCAACCATAGCCCAATCCTCTAGCTAGTGATATTATTCTGAGGACTTCACCCTTTTTTGAGGATGTATATACAGAGTGTCTACAGTATAGCAACTAAAATCCAAGAAACCGGGTTTTTTCCCGAATCTTCGCCTGTAACCAAATATTCTCGCAAAAACCCGGTTTCTGACTACCCACCCATCAAAAACAAAACAACCGCCAACAGTCAAAACTGTCAACAGTTGTTTCATATATTCAATGCGGATGGCGAGACTCGAACTCGCAAGGACATAATGCCACACGCACCTCAAGCGTGCGCGTATACCAATTCCGCCACATCCGCTCTTTCTGACAATCTGTGGGATTTTTTGCGTTACCAGTTAAAGATTCACAGGTTGAGGTTCCTGAAATTTAACTTGTGACTAGCCCTTTTAGACCACCGATTTAAAACCATAGCACAACTACCACCAAATTGTAAAATAAATTTTTATTAAGAATTTATGGGAAACCATTATCCAGAACATACCGAAAGGGACTATTCTACAGAATATTGAGTGAATTAAGCAGCGAAGATGGGGTTCTCGAAAATTTTAATCGCTAATCGGGGGGAAATCGCCCTCCGCATACTACGCACCTGCGAGGAAATGGGGATTGCCACAGTCGCCGTTCATTCCACTGTAGATAAACACGCCCTACACGTTCAGTTGGCAGACGAAGCCGTTTGCATCGGCCCCCCCACCAGCAGCAAAAGCTATTTAAACATCCCCAACATCATCTCGGCCGCCCTGACGCGCAACGCCGCAGCGATTCACCCTGGCTATGGCTTCCTCGCGGAGAATGCCCGATTTGCCGAAATCTGTGCGGATCATCAAATTACTTTCATCGGCCCAAGTCCGGCTGCGATGCGGGCGATGGGCGACAAATCCACCGCCAAAGAAACTATGCAGCGGGTGAAAGTTCCCACAGTCCCCGGTAGTGTCGGATTGCTGGCGGACGATCGCGAAGCTCTAGCAATAGCCCGCGAGATCGGCTATCCTGTGATGATCAAAGCTACCGCCGGCGGTGGAGGCCGCGGTATGAGGCTAGTCCGAGAACCATCCGAACTCCCCAAACTCTTCTCAGCAGCCCAAGGCGAAGCCGATGCAGCCTTCGGCAATCCCGGAGTCTACCTCGAAAAATTCATCGAAAAACCGCGCCACATCGAAATTCAAATCCTCGCCGACAACTACGGTAATGTCATCCACCTCGGCGAAAGAGATTGTTCGATTCAGCGCCGACACCAGAAACTCCTGGAAGAAGCGCCCAGCCCCGCCCTCAGCCAGAAACTGCGAGATCAAATGGGTCACGCTGCGATTGCTGCGGCTAAATCCATTAACTACACGGGTGCTGGAACTGTTGAATTTTTGCTTGACAAATCGGGCAAGTTCTACTTCATGGAAATGAACACCCGGATTCAGGTCGAACATACCGTCACGGAGATGATTACAGGGCTCGACTTGATCGCCGAACAAATTCGGATCGCCCAAGGAGAAAAACTGCAAATTAAGCAAAACCAAGTAATTCTCAGCGGCCACGCGATCGAGTGTCGGATCAACGCTGAAGACCCCGATCGCAACTTCCGACCCCATCCCGGCAGAATCACCGGCTTTTTGCCTCCTGGCGGCCCTGGCGTGCGGATGGACTCTCACGTTTACACCGATTACGAAATACCTGCTTACTACGATTCTTTAATTGGTAAATTGATTGTCTGGGGGCGCGATCGACCTTCAGCCATTCGCAGGATGAAACGGGCATTGCGGGAATGCGCGATTACCGGCGTTCCCACTACCCTCAGTTTCCACCAAAAAATCCTCGATAGCCCGGAATTTCTCAGCGGCGAGGTTTACACGAACTTTGTCGAACAGTTCATGAGCCAAAATGGTTAGTGGTCATTCATCCAACCCTGGACGCAACAAAGGTAAGTAGTTGCGCTTCAGCGCTCTTTCTTTATATATTCAAAAGAGCGCTAAAGCGCAACTACGTACCTTAATTTGAGTAACAAATTTTACATCATCGTGGGATGGGCGTCTCGCCCGTCAAGAAAGGACGGGCGGGACGCCCATCCCACAAAATATGTGTAAATTATTTAATTTGGGCTCCTTATATTGTGCACAAGAGCGCTGAAGCGCAACAACGTACCTTGATATGAGTAATGAATTTTACATCATCATCGTCAAAATACCTTGCTGGCCGAGCATCATTTCCCGGAGCAAGCTACAGATGCCCACCCAAATAATCGGTGTAATGTCCACTCCGCCGATCGGCGCTACAATTTTTCTGGTTAGGACTAAAAAAGGTTCCGTCGGCCAAGCAATCAGACTCAACGGCAACCTGCTCAGGTTCACGCCGGGATACCAAGTCAGGACGATCCGAAAAATAAACAGCAAAGTCATCACCACTAGGACAGAGCCCAGAATCCAACTTGCAACGGTAATACCAGTCATGGGTCTTATCTCGAAAATCTTAAGTTTTGTTACGTCAGCCTTTCATAATTTTAACCGTTTCACAGGTGCGATCGAACACGATCGACAAAATTTTTCCGGCCTTATACCTTCGGATGGAAAGAGTTAGAGGGTTTGAGGGTGCGAGACTGAGAGTTTTCCAGGGTAAAAATATTGCTGGTAGCACCACATCCCTTGCAAAATCCATTGCCGAACTTCTCCCTGAGAACTGACTGCTGATAAAATTAATAAAAATCAAATTGTTGTAACAAAGGCTTTGAATTTATGACTCCTTCACTCGCTAACTTTTTGTACAGCCTGCTTGTGGGCATTTCGCTGGTAGTCATTCCAGCAACGATCGCCCTGATCTTTATCAGCCAAAAAGACAAAATCAAGCGCACCTAAAAAGTCTGCGGGTTTCAAGCGTCCGGCGCGCGAGTCAATTTTGGGATCGCACGATCGGGCATTTCCCCGCTTCCAAAACCTCGGCTACCAGCAACTGTGAAGGCAAAACCTTCAGTTGACGGCCAAGCTGAGGTTTTTTCCCGTTAAACTCATTACTATAAGGTGCGCGAACCTCTTCTGAAAGCCCGATCGGAGGCTGCCCTGTGAAACCACAGTCGGAATAACAGACTGACAGACTTAATGATAGAAGTAAAATCTAACTCGCTAACATAGGAAAGACATAGGAGATAGGCTAATGGTCAATTTAGGATTGAACTTGAGCAGCCTGTTAGGGATCATCCTAGCAGTAGCAGGGGCAGGACTGTACTTTCTGCGATCGTGGCGTCCCAAACTAGCCCGAGACCACGATATTTTTTTTGCAGCCGTGGGCTTGCTCTGTGGCGGTATTCTGTTATTTCAAGGATGGCGGCTTGACCCAATTCTGGCATTCGGTCAATTTCTGCTTGCAGGTTCCGCCATATTTTTTGCAGCCGAAAGCATCAAATTGCGGGGAGCGACCACAGCCCAAGCTAAAAGTCGATCGCAATACGTAGATGAAGAGCGACCAGTCAGCAACGCCTACGCTTACGACGGCTACGATAACGACTTCGACCAGATAGAACCAGAGGAAGACTACCCGCAGCGTCCCCGGATTAGAGGTAGTCAAGAAAGTCGTTCCTCGCGGGAAACCTACGACGATGAGCCCCGCCGCCGTCCTTCGTCGAATCGCAACGGTAGCGCGAACACATCTCGGGAGTCGATCGATCGCCCTCCCTCGCGCAAACGTCCGGCGCGCCCAGAAGCCCCGCCCGCCCAAGGCTCTGACAACTGGGACGTTTCAGACAACCCCGAAGAAAGACCGGCCCGCAGCAGCCGCAACCGCCCCCCAACTTCGGAAAACCGCAGTTCTGACGCGCCGCCGAGAACCAAAAAACCTCGGCCAGCGGAAGCATCGAGGTCTCGCCCCAGCAACCGCGAGGTGGAAGCACCGCCATCGGACTACGTGGAGTATCGCCCCGTAGAATACCCGGAAGACCAACCGGATAGTTCCCCCAATTTCGACAAATAGGCAAAGATAAGTAGGTGGGTTAAACTAAACATTTCTCCCGCGAGCAAGACAAAAATTAAGTTGCGTTTATTGATGCCCATCTACTTATTCTCATATCTTAGAATGTTTAAATAACTATAAAATAAAATTTTAAAGACAGCTCGGTCAAGTAAAATAACCATAAAATTCCCCAAAAAAACTATTTAAATATATTTAATAGTATTCCTATAAAATAATCCTTATCAGGTTCGTAGTGAGGACTTTAGTCCTTCTTTATGCGGACTAAAGTCCTCACTACAAACCTGTTCTGATTTTTGCGGACTAAAGTCCTCACTACAAACCCCTTCGATCGCATAAAATACAACCTCTGGAACTAACCCAAAGTACAATAGTCTAAAATCTAAAATCTAAAATTAGCAATATGCCCTTACTGCAAATAGGAGATCCGGCGCCTTGGTTTTCGATTGCTTCCAGCAATAACCCCTTATTTCATTTCTCGACGGTTGGCGGCCGGCGAGTCGTGCTGTTTTTCTTTGCTAGCGCAGCTTTTGAACAAATCCAAGTTATCCTCAAAAGCTTTCAAGAGCTTTCAGAAGAATTCAAGACTTTGCAAGTACCGCTGTTGGGAGTGAGCGTTGATGCAGCAGACAAAGAACAAAACAGAGTCACACTAATGGCTCCGTCATTCATCTTTTTCTGGGACTTAGACAAAAAAGTCAGTCAGCAGTACGGTGTTTCCCGAGATGTCGAAGAAAATGGAGTTGCCGGAGTTCAGTATGCACCCCAAACTTTTATTCTCAACGAAAACCTTCAGGTAATTAATATTTTGCCGATGGGCGAACCGCACCAACACGCCCAGCAAGTATTAAATTTTCTCAAAACTTTGCCTCCAAAGGAGGAAGGGCGACCGGCAACTCCTCACGCCCCGGTGTTGGTAATTCCTAATGTTTTGGACTCTTCAGCTTGCCGCAGTTTGATCGATATGTACAAAGCTCACGGTGGCAGTCCCTCGGGCTTTATGAGGCAAATAGACGAGAAAACTGTTGGCATTCACGACGACACTTTCAAGAAGCGCCGAGATTTCTTTATTGAAGACCCGAAGTTACAGCAGCGATTGAATGCGATTATTTTGCGCCGGGTGCGGCCGGAAGTAGAAAAAGCTTTTCAGTTTACAATCACTAGGTTTGAGCGGTATTTGGTGGGCTGTTACGATGCCCAGAGTGGCGGTTATTTTCGGCCGCACCGCGACAATACGAGCAAAGCTACGCTGCACCGCAAGTTTGCGATGACGCTAAACTTGAATGTGGGGGAGTACACGGGGGGATTTTTGCGGTTTCCAGAGTACGCACCGCACGGTTATAAAGGGGATTCTGGTACGGCGATTATTTTTTCGTGTTCTGTGCTGCACGAAGCAACTCCTGTGATTAGCGGTCAGCGCTTTGCTTTGCTATCATTTTTTTATGGCGATGAGGATGCCAAGGTGCGGCAAGCTAATTTTAAGTATCTGGCTGACGACTCGGATTCTCGAATTGGAGAACCCGCTGAGTAAGCTCACTACCGCTGTGCACGTCCTAAAATAATTACATAAGGTAGTTAGCAGTTAGGAACAAAACTTAATTACTAGCTACCGATCGCTAAATACTAATCAATGCCATGAATTTCAAACTTCTAAGTTTAGCAGTATCGGGAATTTTAACGGTTGGGGTAACAGCCAGCGCCACTGCGGTGGTTGCGACATCCCCTGTGCGGCAATCAACAAATTTAGCGGAATTTAACTCCGTGCGTTTCCCAGGCGCGATCGCCGAAAATGCCGAAGAACAAACGAATATTCGGGTATACGAAAAAGCCAGTCCGGCGGTTGTTACCGTCGATACAGCTAAATCTAACGGTAGCGGCACAATTATCAGCCCCGACGGCATGGTGTTAACCAACGCCCACGTTGTTTCTGCCGGCGGTACCGTAAATATAATTTTGTCAGACGGCAGAAAACTGGTCGCCGATGTCGTTGGATTCGGCGAAGAAGGTTTAGACTTAGCCGTGGTGAAGATTCGCGGTCAAACCAATTTGCCGACAATTCCTTTAGCCCGTGCCGGTTCGGTGAAAGTCGGACAACAAGCATTTGCGATCGGCAATCCTTTCGGTCGATTTCAAGGTACTTTTACAGTCGGAATCGTCAGCCGCATCGACGCAGCCCGTGGCTTAATTCAAACTGACGCGGCCATCAATCCCGGTAATTCCGGCGGCCCGCTGCTTAATAGTTCTGGAGAATTAATTGGCGTCAATACTTCTATTTTTACTCGCGGCCAGGGCGGAGGCAATATCGGTATCGGTTTTGCAATTGTCATAGACAAAGTGCCAGCTTTCTTGAGTGCGGTGCGAGAAGGGCGAGCTCCCCGCGTTGCTCAAAGGCGATCGCCATTTGGCAGCAAATCACCTCAAAAAGTTGCGTTAAACGGGCCCGCCGTCACAGGCAAACTTACCGACAAGTCTAGCATTCTGCCCGCAGACAACAGCTTTTTTGACCTCTACTCCTTTGAGGGAAAAGCGGGACAGCAAATCACAATAGAAATGAAAAGTCAAGAGATTGACCCTTATTTAATTTTGCTCGGCCCCAACGAGCGCGAAATCGCGCAAGAGGGCGATTTTGCAAGAAGAAGGCGCTTTAGTCGCAGGTGGCCCGGTATTGCCTTCTGATAACAGTCTGTATCGCGAGTATACTTTTGAAGGTCGATCGGGTCAGTCTGTCAGCATTTCCCTGGAAAGTACAGATTTCGATCCCTATGTGGCTATCTTTGACCCTAACGGCAAATTAGTGGCAGAAAATGACGATGCGAGCGATTCGAGCAAAAATGCGTTTCTGAGCGTTACTTTGCCAGCTACGGGTCGCTACCGCGTGATTGTCAATGCTTATGATGCTTCGGGTCGGGGTCGTTACAATCTAACTATCCGCTAAAAGTTGGTAATTGGTAATTGGTGATTAGTGATTGGCAGTTAAAACGTTCTTCATTCTCATAACTAACAACTAACAACTGACTATTGACAACTGCCAACTGTCAACTGTCAACTGTCAACTGTCAACTGTCAACTGACTATCGAGGTAATTCATGGGTCAAATTAGATTTTGGGCGATCGCGCCAATTGCTCTACTAGCTATTTTTTCTGGGAAACCGACTCTCTCGGTACCAGTGTCAAATCCAGGTGAAGTTACTAACAGCAGTTCCCCGATCGTTTCAGCAGAATTTCCTCAAAATTCACATAATGCGAGTCAAGCGGGCAAGGCTGTTTTAGCTCAAGCAAGCCCCAGCCCGTCGCCTTCTGGGCTGCCAACTCCAAAGGCCTCGCCAACTCAGACCCCAACTGTACAACCTTCGCCAAGTCCTGATGGGCGATCGTCAAAAATCATTTTAGAGCAAAAGGGAGAACTCACAACTTCTAAGTCTTCGGTACTGCCCTCGGACAGCAGTTTGTACGATGAGTACACCTTTGAAGGCACTCAGGGTCAGAAAGTGGTTGTCAATGTAGAAAGTAGCGAGTTTGATACTTATCTGGCTGTTCTCAACTCCCAGGGCGAGCTACTGGGAGAAAATGATGATGTCACGCAGCAAAATTCCAATTCTGAGCTAACTCTTACCTTGTCTGCGAGCGGCCGCTACCGCGTAGTTGTCAATGCTTACGATCCACCTCCAAAAGGTAAAGGTAAGTACAGTTTGATTATCCGTGAAGTGACTGGAAATTAATTGGCTCTAAATCCAGTATCTATTTCTATTACTTAACTCAATTTCCAGGTTTTACAAGCAGGAATGTAGGTTGAAAATGGATGATTATCTATTTTTTTACCTGTTTTTCAGGGAGAGGATGTATATCATGTCGGGCAAATTACCGGGTGCATCTCAGGTTTTGCAAATATGTGTGTAGGGGCGAAGCATGACCGCAGTAAATATGAGATTATAACTAATAACTTATATGCGGTCATGCTTCGCCCTCTTGAAAAGTGATATAGCGGTTCTCAGAGAGATGAGGTACGTTGTTGGGCTTGGGCCCTCTTAGTTGAACTGATTATATAAGCTGTCAGTCATACCTCATCTTTTTGAGAAAGGCTATATGCACCCAAATTACCCTAATAAAGCTGTTTGATTGTTCGGACTTCAGTCCTCGGATCATGAGGACTTGAAGTCCAAACGATCGAACCAATTTTACAGTGTTGTTGGAGCGGAAATGATATTACGCATCAGTAGCTATCCACCGAGTTATACTGAATTTAACGCAAGCCCAGCCAGGTAAAAAAATCCTGGCGGGTGAAGAATTCTAGCAGCAAAAGTCCCACGAATCCCACCATTGCAAATCGTCCGTTGATTTTTTCGGCGTAGGCATTCCAGCCAAAAGCAGGTTCTGCTGGTTGTGGGGTATTTGGAGTTGTCGGTTTTGGTGATGGAGGTGTTTTAGCAGTCATTTAAAAGTTTTGAGTTGTGAGTTTTGAGTCAGGATTTTTGGGAAGATTGCCGATCGCACAACTTGTAATTTACCCGAAATTGACCGCCGATCGCTAATCTGCCGACTTTTCTAAATTTTGCACCGATTCGATCAAATCTCGCACGGTTTCGGTACCTTCAGAAGGCTCAAAGGACAAGGGGAATTTGCCGCGGGCGAGCATTCTTAAACCCAACGGGCCCAGACTCAGCAAGCCTTGAACGTCGCGGAAATAGTTTCCTACTACTTCGATACCGAATTTGCGCTCGTCTATCCAGCCACCTTCTTTAACGAGATTAATTAAGACTTTGCGGTGGCGGATCGATCGACTGGCTTGGTCGTCTTTGCGATCGAGAATCTCCTGTTTAATCTTACCAATTTGATCCATCGGCGCCACTTCCATCGGACAAACCGAGTTGCAGTAGTAACAGCGGGTGCAGCCCCAGACGCCTGCGGTTCCTTCGTTGTACTTTTCCAGCCGATTTTCGGTTTCGCTGTCGCGGGAATCGGCGATCGTCCGGTAAGCTTTGGCGAGGGCGTGGGGGCCGACAAATTCCGGGTTGACTTCCCGAGCGTTGCACTCAGAATAGCACGCGCCGCAGAGGATACAGTTACCAGTTTGGTCGAGTTTCGATCGCTCTTCGGGAGTTTGCAGAAATTCGCGTTCGGGAATTGCTCGCGAGGCTGTGCTGACATAGGGTTCAACAGCTTCCAGGTTGTCCCAAAAACTGGTCATGTCAACCACCAAATCTTTAATTACCGGCATATTTCCCATGGGGGCGACGGTAATTTCTGGGATAAAATCGGCTGGCTGTTCTGCTGAACTCGAATGGGCTATTTTTTGCAATCTCGCAAGTTCGCTACCGACATTTTCTTTGCAAGCTAAAGCCGATCGCCCGTTAATTCGCATCGAACAACTGCCGCAAATTGTATTGCGGCAATTTTTGCGATAAGCTAAAGTGCCGTCTTGTTCCCACTTGATGCTGTTGAGGCAGTCTAGGATGGTATTGCTTTCATCCACGTCTAGGGTGTAAGTGTGAACGCGGGGAGCCTCGTTTTGATTTTGGCGGACTACGTTAAAGCGGACTTGCATATTTTGAGTAAAGAATTTAGTTTCTATTTTAAGCTAGATTTTCTGGCGATATAAAAAGACATTTATTTTTTAACAACTAGCTAAAGCGTGAGATTTAAGCAGCTTGATTATTGTTTGAGAAACGGCAATAATCCTTAAGTTATAAATCATCAATCGCAACTGTTTTCAGCGGATTTTTTAGCTGATAATTGGATAAACAAGTGATCGATCGGTGCAGTTCGCGAAGGAGGAGGTGCCTGATGTCCAGCTTGTTTGTTTTAACTTTCATGTTTTCAACGCCAGCATTTTGTCTGGGTTTAGTAAATCCTCAATGGGTGGGACTGGCAACTCGCAAGCTATCTGTGGCTGTTTACGGCGTTTTGATGGTCGCTTCCTTTGTATCGGTTGGCTTGGCAGCACCTAAGCAGCCACAGCCTGTTTCCTCGCTGCTGAGCTCCACAGAATCGCAAGCATCTAGGGGTAGCACATCTTGGCGATGAACGAGGGGGTGCTAGCGCACCTGGCTCTAATGGCACAGTTACGGGCAATTTTACCTGTTAGAGGTAGCTTTGATCGGCTCGATCGAAAATCGAAACGTTGTGTTAGATTTGCACGCGCTAACAGCCTCGGTTAATGATTTAGCTGTTTTGGGCGATCGTACTGATTTGAACAGGGACGATCGATCGGCTAATATGATTTAATTGTTGAGCTTGCGGTGCGAGTCCATCTATGACTTACAGCTTGAGAATTGTAGATTTGCCGAGTAGCGAACGGCCGCGGGAAAGGCTGATGGCCGGCGGCCCGAAAAGTTTGGCGACTGCGGAATTGATTGCTATTCTACTGGGTACCGGTCAGGGCCCCGGCAAACTTTCGGCTGTCGGACTCGGACAGTATATTTTAAATCAGTTGAGCTTGCATTCCCGTGACCCTCTGGGTGTACTGCGGAGCATTAGCGTGCAGGAGTTGACGCAGATTCACGGGATCGGCCCAGCCAAGGCTACTTCGATTTTGGCTGCGGTGGAGTTGGGGAAACGGGTGTTTCAGTCGCGGCCGCCGGACATGGCCGTGGTGGACTCTCCACAAGCTGCTGCGGATGCTCTGAGTCAGGATTTGATGTGGCAGTCTCAGGAACGTTTTGCTGTGGTGCTGCTGGATGTGAAAAATCGGCTGCTGGGTACTCAAGTAATTACGATCGGCACAGCTACCGAAACTTTAGCTCATCCCAGGGATATTTTTAGGGAAGTGATCCGCCTTGGGGCAACGCGGGCGATTATCTCGCACAATCACCCCTCGGGGAATGTCGAGCCGAGCCCGGAAGACATTGCTTTGACACGGCAGTTGCTTGCTGGAGCGCAGTTTTTGTCGATTCCGCTGCTGGATCACTTGATTTTGGGAAATGGCGATTTTCGGAGCTTGCGACAGACTACGACGCTTTGGGAGGAGTATCCCCAGGGCGATTGAACTATTATACTTAACTAACTCGATTGCTATCATTAGTTATTTGTATCTTTCGGCTGTTCGAGGGCTGAATCAGCCGTCACAGCAGAAGTTTTGTGGGGGCTGGAGTCTACGGTTACATAGTGTTTGAGGTTAATGTCGCTGCTGATACTTAGTTGCGATCGCAACTCGGTTAATCTAGTAAAGGTAGGCTGAAGAGGTCGCTAATTCGATTTTTTTTCAGCATACTAAACGTATACTGAACCAGCACCTAGATACTCAATTCTTAAGAAATTATGAAATTGGGTGTAAAATATACGGCGTGGTGATAGGAGAAAAACTGTGTTTCTGAGACTTGCAGAACAACACCGTAAATTCGTCCAAGATTTGGTCATGAACCTCCAGGCTTTGGCGATCGTGCTAGAGCGTCGGGGTTATTTGGCATCCTGCTACACTTGCGGGGGTCAGATGAACAGTGCCTCATTTATGGTCAGTTTGACGGACAACCATCTGATTCGATTTTTAGTGTCAGATTACGGTATCACATGGACTGAGATGCGGGACGATCGCGAACTGATGAAACTAGAAGGTGCAGAGGCAATTAGTCAGTTACAAGAACTGGCAAATCTCGTAAAGTACCAAATCCAACCTTCGGAAGCTACTTTGGCGACGGCGCAGCGAGTTTAGCAGTTGCACGGTTCTGAGGAAAGCGACAGCGAAAGTCGGTGTTTGCCACCTGCAACCAAATCCCCAACGAGTTAGTTGAGAGGAACAGGTTGCACAGCAATGGCAGCTCAATAGACAAGGGTAATTTCAGGGTGCTTTCAGACACTCATTTTAGCCGTCAGTCGATCGAAGTCTGCCAGGGCCGACAGCAGTCATGCTATATGACGCGATATCAATGGTGCTTTTAACATTCAGTTAAAAGCTTTGACAGATACCGCAACATCTGACGTGAAAGTTTCATTTCAGATTGTGCCACAGACAGAAAACTCCGGCATCAGCCCGATTTTTCTAGGTTAAAGGTATCTGCATAACTTTATGCAAAAAGTGTCTAACTTGGAACCTCTAGTTTTTTGGCAGCAGTTGATTCTGTCTTAAGAGC
This sequence comes from Microcoleus sp. PH2017_05_CCC_O_A, assembly GCF_020738785.1. Classification (NCBI taxonomy): domain Bacteria; kingdom Bacillati; phylum Cyanobacteriota; class Cyanophyceae; order Oscillatoriales; family Microcoleaceae; genus Microcoleus; species Microcoleus sp. PH2017_05_CCC_O_A. The sequence goes on from NZ_JAEQCB010000013.1 coordinate 125,707, forward strand.
GATTTGCCAAAAGTAAAACTGCTAATGCTCGTCGCCTGCGATGTTAATTTCTCACTTTGACATTCAAAAGTCAAGGCATTGAAATTAACTATGAGCAGGCAGGTAAAATTTAACATCCAGAGTGAGGATGAGGCTGTGAAGATTGGGCGAAAAGCCGCCCCAGGGTGGATATGCGGACGAATTGCGTTTATTTTTGCTTTTCGATTTAGCTGATAAGGTTGGTTAACAGCTCACAATTAACTTAAAACAGCATCACTGCTGTAAAAAATCTCACAGCCGGCTTTAGCCGGCTAAGTTTTGTGTAACTTTAAGCTTCTGCGTCATGTTTGACCGTTGTAGCCGCGGAAGTTATCACTCATCATTAGGTCAACTGTCAACTGGCAACTGGCAACTGTCAACTGTTTTTTGAAGTGCGCGATCGCAGTTGCTACTAATATTTTATAATATATTAATATTTTCTCCCAAAATATTTATCCCCAAGGTTGGAGTCAGAATCAAATGGTAAATTTAAGCGAACTTCTAGAACCCATCGCCAGCCAATTTCGCAGTCTCGGAATTCCCGAACCAATTACCCATTGGGGACATCCTGTAATGATGGGAATCGTGGTTGTGGCCATGGGTAGCTTCGTCGGATATACGGGATGGCAGGGACGTTTGGCCGCCGATAAGGATGTCGCGCTCAAAAGTCGAGCGGATCACCGCAAGCTAGCACCGTGGATGTTTCTGTTTCTAGCTTTGGGCTACACAGGCGGCTTGCTGTCGCTGGTAATGCAGCACAAGCCTGTTATGGAAAGCCCGCACTTTTGGACGGGTTCGGGAGTGCTGGTTTTGCTCGCTGTTGGTAGCTTGATTTCACTGACAGGTTTTGGAGGCAATAAGCTGGCACTGCGGGCGGTTCACGCTTATTTGGGCACAACTGCCCTGGCACTTATGGTGCTGCACGCGGCTTTCGGTTTAAAATTAGGTCTGTCTATTTAAGGTAGTACCAGTCTGTTCTCGTTCAGATGAGTTGCGTTCCCCCCTAACCTACCTAAAAAAAGGGGGGACAAGAGACGCAAAGTGTCTCTTGCACCAGGAGCAGGAATGGAGCGCTTAAAGTGAACTCCTACTGCCATTTTTTAGGAGAATTTAGGGGAAGGGAAACGAAGACTCAAACCGAAATATCTGGTTTTCAGCTTAAGCTGTGCGGTTTTGAAAAGTAAAAGAAAGTATATTTGCGATCGCAAAAATTGCTAATCTTAGTAACTACCAAGACAGTTAGGAAGTGATTAAATTGCGGTAACGATTGATTCTATTTATTTCATTCTGCCTGATGACTAATGACTAATAAGGTTCGATCGCGGGGGGACAGCAAAACATGACTAATGACTAATGACTGATGACTAATGACTGATGACTAATGACTAATAACGTTCGATCGCAAAAACAGCAAAACATGACTAATGACTAGTTATAATCTCCTATTTTGTGCGGTCATGCTTCGCCCCTACGGATATATTCGCCTTGCACCCGACTAATGACTAATGACAACTGACAACTGACAACTGACAACTGACTAATTCCATAGTTTCTAATTAATGAATCAAGCAACGGGTGTCATTTTCTGTCTTGCCTACATTGTGGGATTGATTTCTACAGGAGTTTCTTGGGGTAGATACGGGATATTTGCTTTAGGGATAGCGGTTGCAGTCGCCATGCCTAAATTGTTGTTAAAGCATACAAGGAACTCTTTCAAAACCACTAATAAAAGACGCAGCAGAACGAAAGAAAATGCTCTGGAGGCACCCTTAGAAACGAGGGAAAAATTGAGCTTGCTAGAGATGCTGCCGAGAGCAAAATGGGTGTGGGCTGTCGCGGGTTCGATCGCATTTTTGGCGAGCATTTATTTTGCAATTCGATCGCCCCAACCGGCAATGAATGACATCAGCAAACTGATTCCCGTTGGCGGAAACACTCAAGAAGTGGCGGTGACAGTTCGCGGTAGACTGGCTAGTACGCCCCGATTAACTCGATCGGGCCGATCGCAATTTTGGCTAGACACGGATGCAGTTAGCGAAATCAACGGCGGCGAAGGAGGAGTAGTCGTCAACCGCCCAGTATCCGGCAAACTCTACGTTACAGTGCCCCTGCTGCAAGCAACGGGCTTGTATGCCGACAATACGATCGCAGTTGTGGGCTCGTTGTACAAACCGCAGCCGCCGTCGAATCCGGGGGCTTTTGATTTTCAAGCCTATTTAGCCAGAGAAGGGGCTTTTGCAGGACTCAAAGGGCGTCAGATTGACTGGAAGAGAGAAAATGCGATCGCGGATGTCAATCGACTTAACACCAAAACGGGTGCTTTCTGGGAGTCAACCGGGATGCAGCCGTCGCCAATTCAAACGATGCGGATGCGGATTGTGCGATCGCAAGTATCACAGTTGAGTGTTCCCGAAGGGCCGTTGATCAGTGCGATCGCCCTGGGCAAACAAGCAGTTGATTTACCCTACACCATCCGCGACTCTTTTGTGCAGGCTGGATTAGCCCACGCGATCGCAGCTTCGGGTACTCAAGTTTCGATGGTTTTGGGTTTAGTTTTAGCTTTAACCAGGCGCTTTTCCAAACAATTACAATTTGGTTTTGGCGTCAGTGCTTTATTTTTGCTCGTGGGATTAACAGGCTTTGAAGCTTCAATCTGCCGCGCCGCCTTGATGGGATTTGGTACACTATTTGCTTTGGTACTAAGTCGCGAAGTTAAGCCGTTGGGATTGCTGTTAATCGCTGCTACTATTTTACTGCTAGTTAACCCTTTGTGGATTTGGGATTTAGGTTTTCAACTGAGTTTTTTGGCAACTCTGGGATTAGTGGTGACAGCGCCGCCGCTGATGGCAAAGTTCGACTGGATGCCACCTGCGATCGCTTCAATTCTGGTGGTTCCCATCGCCGCTTCAGTGTGGGTGCTGCCACTGCTACTTTACGTTTTTAGTGTGGTATCACCTTACAGCATTTTAGTCAATATTATTGCGGCTCCTTTACTGTGGATTTTGAGTATTGGCGGGATGGTTAGCGCTTTAGCTGGATTGATTTTTCCGCCGGCTGGGAGTGTGTTAGCCCAACTGCTTGACTATCCGGCAAAGGGGTTAATTGCGATCGCCGAATATTTCTCACAATTGCCCGGTAATTCAGTAGCTGTCGGCCAAGTATCGGTGTTTCAGCTAATCGCGCTTTACAGTTTAATCTGCTGGGTTTGGCTGGGGGGAAGTTCGGCAACGAGCAATGTGCGGGATGTAACGGATGTAACGGATAGAAGGAAAAAGTCCGAGGGAAAAGGGAAACAGGAAGATAGGAGAGGGAAACAGGAATTAGGAAAAGGCAAGAATCAAGGAAAGGGGAGAGGGAAGCAGGGGAAAAGCCGAGTTTTTGCGTTGCGGATTTCTTCGGCTTGGATTTTACCGCTGGCGCTGATGGCGGGAATTGGAGTCGTAGTTTTGCCAGCTTGGCACGTTCAATCATCTTTATTTCAAGTTACTTTGCTGGCGACATCTGGGGAACCAGTTTTGGTAATTCAAGATAAGGGAAAAGTGACGCTAATTAATACTGGTGATGAAAATACGGTGAGGTTTACGCTGTTACCTTTTTTGCAGCAGCAAGGAGTTAATTCTGTGAATTTTGCGATCGCCACTCACGGTCATTTAGGCTTGAGCGGCGGTTGGGGAAAATTATTACAACGCTTGCCAATTAAAACGTTTTATGATAATAACGCTCCCAAACAAATTAACCGCGGCAGCAATCAGGAATTTATAACGGCTGTGCAATCTCGCCAAGGCGTTTACTTTCCTTTAGAAACTGACAGCAAAATTGATCTGGGTTTGACGCGGTTGCAGTTCGTGGACGCGGAAATCCCGGTGGTAGAATTACTGGTGGGCGAGCGTACTTGGTTGCTTGTCGGTGACATGACACCGGAAGCGCAAAGTATGTTATCAAAGAGATTAGCAGCCACGGGAACATTGAAGCGGGTAGAAGTGCTGTGGTGGTCGGGAAAAACCCTGACAGCCGAGTTATTGAGCGCAGTTGGGCCGCAAGTGGCGATCGCATCCTCAGACGAAATCGACCCAGAAACCGCCGCCCAACTGCGCCAAAGCAAAACCCAGATTTTCTGGACAGGGCGCGACGGAGCTCTTCAGTGGACACCAGCAGGGGGATTTAAGACGACTCTGGAATCGGAAGAAAATCAAACTTCTTTTCTGTAAGGATTTACAATGTGGCGCACAGTGCGGTAAAATACTTTTAGCTCGCATCTCAAGTTTATTGGAGAGGTGGCAGAGCGGTTGAATGCGGTAGACTCGAAATCTACTTTAGGGGTGACTCTAACGTGGGTTCAAATCCCACCCTCTCCGTTTTTCAGGACTTCTGGCGTAAGATATGCAAAGTACATCAAGATAAACTTGCATATCTTACGCCATATTTTAGTGAAGATTTAGAAAAAGCCAATAATTCCTCCACCTCGCTGCTGTTAGGAGTTTGTGTGACAACTCATTTGAGAGACTTGACAATTTGCTTTTGTTACAACCCACATTCCGCAGATATTCGATCGGATTTAATTTCAAAAGAATTCAGAATTCTCAAAACCTCAAATAATTGCTCTGCAATCATTTGAGGCTTTT
>NZ_JAEQCB010000120.1:0-14926 GCF_020738785.1 Microcoleus sp. PH2017_05_CCC_O_A
CGGTCAGTTTCATGATAGATTTTAGAGACATAAGATACGCTGCACACTGAAATTATCTTTGGGTCATTATAGGATCAATCATTCTGTGGTGCTCCCTAATATAAAGAGTAAGGCTGACAGTTTCAACTGTGAGCCTTGTAAACTTTGATACTTTTTTGGAGCGATCGACCTATGTGTAGGCTAGAAAAAACAGACTTACCTGACAACAATTATCAGGTAGGCTCTACCAACATAACTTATGCACCTGTTCAGGCAATCAGACCGACGTTTTTAGTAGAAGACACCCAAGACATGAAAAAATACCCACAGACATTGGAAGCTTACCTACCAGCAGATTCAGCCAAGTTAGGTGTATCGGAAAGCTTATCACCGGACGATCTCCATTCTCCTATACAAGGTGAAGAACCGGATAAAAATTTAAGCAAGGCTATCTCGAAGAACAAGTTAACAAAAGTTCGTCATTTACAGAAGCTGGCGGCAATAGTGGCAATTGTCGCAGGCATCGCCACTACTGCTAATAACTCTGTCCAGTTGTGGCAGCATTGGCATACTTTCAAAAATTCCAGCGCCTCACCAGCCTTACATGATATCAAGTCACGATATCAAGTAAAGTAGGCTTCTTGGAAAAGTTGGTTTAAATCTGTAGAGATGAAGCATTTGCGCTTAGATATAGGAAGAAATCCAGAGTCTTTATACGTAAATGCTTCAACCTTCTAAAGATTCATGCAAGAAAATACAGATGGGGTGAGGTGAAAATCACCCCACTGCATTGCTTTGTGCGAGCAATATTTTTTACGTTTAAAATTTATGTTTGGAGAGTTTTTATATAGTATTCAAAACCACGATTTTTTTCTCAAGCTGACATGCACTTGACTTTTGTAGAAACTACGTATATTATCTAAATTACTAGAGGCTAAAAGTGTTCCTAAAACTGTTACAGTTTTCTTAACTTACCCCGCAAGGGGATGGAAACACGCCTCTAGATTGACTGAACAGTTGCATAACTTATGTCAGTCCTCTTCCCCGCAAGGGGACTTTAAATTTAAATTGTCATAGTTGTTGTAGGGTAATACCCAAGGATGACACAAGTGAATGATGTAGAAAAAAATCAAGTTTATCTGGTGACTGGTGTAGTAGTAGCTATTGACGAGAGCGATGGGATATTAATAGCAGGGATGTTATCAGATAGTCCTTTTACTGCGGAAGAGCCAGAGTCAAAACAGACACAAAATTTGGTAGGCAATTTTGCATTTACCAGGCAAAAAGCCAAGTTTTTAAGAGACCGTCTTAATGAATTTTTGCAGGAATAGACAATGACAGTAATCACAAACTCAAGAGCGGAACTTCAAAGCTCAACATCGAATCCAAAAACTTTTAAATTCTTTGAATTCCCTCCTTCTCCTCTGAAACCAAAGCAGTCATTTAAGTCGCCTACTGCTCCTGTTGAAGTACAGGAATTAGTCCAGAAGTTAGCCAAGATAGATGGTGTCGCCAAAGTTAGAGCAATAGCTCCTAGAACGGAAGACATTCACTGGATTGAGTTTGAATTAGAACTATGCCCTGAAACAGAGTTGGATTATGAAACTTGGGACAAAATCCAAGACTTAGTAATTGATTGTGAATGGGATTTACGCGATAAAACTAATGAAAAATGGTACTTTGACGAAAAACTCGTGGAAAAGTTTGTCAGAATCCAAGACGGAGCGAAAGAAGTTGCTCGCTCGGAAACTATAACTTTGTCAAGTCCTACAAGTTATTACAATTCAGTTAAGTCTGGCAGTAATTGGTATGTTATAGCTAGAACTTAAAACAATTAGGCGTTGCTGAATAGAGACATAATTCATCGACGATCTCGATACACACGGCAAGGGAGAACAACCGTTCATTCCTACCCAAATTTATATCTGCGATCGGCAACGCCAAAGATTAAATTACTGAACAAACTAGAAAGTAGCTGTTGATTTTTATGCCGAGCGAACAGTCCCATCGCGAACAAGCTAAGAATAATGAAGAGGCGGCACTTAGTATCAGAGATACTTTTCCTGATTGGGCAGTGACAATGTGTTTTTACTCAGCTTTACACTGCATCGAAGCTTATGCAAAGGTTCAGAAAGTCGATCTTGAAGAAAAATATCAAGGTTCCTCATCGCCACACGATCGCCTGTTTGATTATGTTCGTGACATTGCTGACAGGCGAGATAGAAGCTTGGAGAAGGCTTATAAAAATCTGAAAAATGAAAGTCAAATAGCGCGATACTTAACAGGTATGAAAGCAGGTATAAAAACAAGTATAAAAACTAATTCTCGGTTTCATTATACTAGATATACAAAAATAGATGTCGATCGGTCTTTTGATAATCTACAAATAGTTAAAAAGCTATTAAATCCCTGACAAAAATATCTAAAACTCAGCTTCTAACTTTCACATACTTGAATTTTAAACAAAATAGGGATAGGCTGGTAAGCTTAAGAAGCAAGAGTTTCTTAAGTGAAAAATCAAACAACTGCCAACTTCCCCTAACGGGGACGGAAACAAACTCTTCCGTAATGCTGAATAACAGTCAGATTCATTCTGATAGTTGCTCAGACTTCCCCGCAAGGGGACTTTAATCATCCACCTAATTGACCCAAACTTTCCCGATCGCCCGATCGCCCCGCACATCCATAAGGCTAAACTAATCTAAGTTTTACCACAAAAATTTTCCCCCGTTCATGAACATCGCCTACCTAGTCAACCAATACCCCAAAGTCAGCCACAGCTTCGTGCGCAGAGAACTCCTAGCAGTCGAAACTTGCGGCATCAAAGTCGGGCGTTACTCGATCCGATCCTGCGAATCCGAACTCGTAGACGGCGCAGACAAACAAGAACAAGAATTGACCAAAGTCATCCTAGGAGTTGGCGTACAGGGCTTAGCGTTGGGTTTGCTCCGCACTGCCGCAACTAGACCAATTCGATTCCTCGAAGCTTTGCGGTTAATGTTCAAAGTTGGCTTACACTCAGAACGCGGGATTTTGCTGCATCTAGCTTATTTCGCAGAAGCTTGCATTCTTTTAAACTGGTTCGCAGAATCCGGTACCACACACGTTCACGCTCACTTCGGCACAAATTCCACAACTGTTGCAATGTTATGTCGCGTCCTAGGCGGCCCGACTTACAGTTTCACCGTTCACGGCCCCGAAGAATTTGATAAAGCTACACTTCTTTCCTTAGATGAAAAAATTAAACGATCGACCTTTGTAGCAGCAGTCAGTTCCTTCGGCAAAAGTCAGCTATTTCGGTGGTGCGATCGCGCTTATTGGTCAAAAATCAACGTCATACACTGCGGCGTCGATGCAGCATTTTTAGCCGCACCCCACGTCCCCATACCCGCAGCACCCCGCTTAGCCTGCATCGGGAGACTCAGCGAACAAAAAGGTCATTTGTTACTGTTAGAAGCCGCCAGCAAGCTAGCTGTTCAAGGTTTAGAGTTTAAATTGGTATTTGTTGGAGACGGGCCGCTGCGAGCTGAAATTGAACAGCAGATTGCACAACTCAATCTGCAAAACTATATAGAAATTACCGGCTGGGCCAGTGGCGATCGAGTTCAGAAAGAGATTTTAGCTTCCCGCGCCATGGTATTGCCGAGTTTTGCTGAAGGTTTACCCGTCGTAATTATGGAAGCCCTCGCTCTCAATCGGCCCGTAATTAGCACCTATGTTGCTGGTATTCCAGAGCTCGTAGAACCGGGTGTTTGCGGTTGGTTAGTTCCTCCCGGTTCCGTAGAAGCATTGGCTGTTGCTATGCGCGCGGCATTGGAAGCACCTTTAGAAAAGCTAGAAGAAATGGGGAAAATAGGAGCCGAACGGGTTGCTCAACAACATAATGTTGATCTAGAGGCAAAGAAATTAGTTGCGCTATTTCAGAGTGCTTGAAAATAGTACAAGATGTATTTATTAACTGACATCTTGCACCGTTATTAATTAATTTCTCCAGGACGGGCAGGATGCCCACGATACAGAAAAATTAATTGTTTGTGGAACAGGCATCTTGCCTGTTCCTTCAATTAAAGCGATCGAGGATTTGTAACTTTTTAAGGAATTGGAACAGATTTCAACAACTTATCAACAATCGTCTTCGCCTTCCTTCCCCCCGCCGGAATCAACCGATGAGAAAGTACGTGCGGCGCTAAATCCTTCACATCATCCGGGGTAGCAAAATCCCGCCCCGAAATAAACGCCAACGCCTGAGATGCCCGGTGCAACGCCACCGCACCACGGGGACTCACGCCTAGAGTAATCTCTTCATCCTGGCGAGTCGATCGCACCAAATCCACAATATACTGCTTCAAAGAGCCTTCCACCTGCACCGCAGCGCACAAACGGCGCAATTCCTGCACCTGTTCCAAGGAAATACAAGGCTGCAAATCTTCCACAGCAAAAGTATCAGACAGCCGTTCCAACATTTGCAACTCTTCCGACGCAGCGGGATAGCCCAACGTCAAAGACAAGGTAAACCGATCCATCTGCGCTTCCGGTAGCGGAAAAGTGCCTTGATATTCGATCGGGTTTTGAGTCGCAATCACAAAAAACGGCGCCGGAACATTCCGAGAAACTCCATCTACAGTCACCTGCTTTTCTTCCATCACTTCCAGCAAAGCAGACTGAGTTCGCGGCGTCGCCCGATTGATTTCATCGGCTAGCAAAACATTCGCAAAAACTGGGCCCGGCAAAAACTCAAAGTTGCCGCTGCTGGGATTCCAAATATTAGTACCGGTGATATCCGTTGGCAACAAATCGGGAGTACACTGAATGCGTTGAAACTTGCCATCGATCGATCGCGCTAAAGACTTCGCTAACAGCGTTTTTCCCACACCAGGCACGTCTTCCAGCAGCGCGTGTCCGCCCGAAAGCACGGCTACAAGTACCAAGCGAATAGCATCCGCTTTACCGACAATTGTCTTGCCTAGATTTTGTTTGAGCCGCTCAATATGTTCTCTCATATCCCTGATTTTTATGTAGAAGGAAGAAGGAAGAAGGAAGAAGGAAGAAGGAAGAAGGAAGCTTTTTAGCCTTCCGCATTTTACCTTAATTACGTTGATTTACTTAATTGCTAATTGCTAGTTGTTAATTGCTTGTTCTTTTATTCTCACTCAGCCTGCGCGGACTTCGTTTTTATACACGCGATTTCAATCGCCCAAGCAAAACTATACACAATGGATTCATAATTAGGACGGGCTAGAAGCCCATCCCACAATTATTTTTCTTGTGGGATGGGCTTCTAGCCCGTCCGAAAATTTGATTAGCCAATACTTTTGCAATAGATCTATTAACCATTGGCAGCTAACACCTTTCTAGCAACATCACAATCTGTCTGAATTTGATTTTTGAGAGCATCCAGAGAAGCGAATTTTTGTTCGGGTCGCAAAAATTCTATCAAACTTGCGCTCAAGGTTTGACCGTACAAATCCCCAGACCAATCTAACAGATGAACTTCTACAGTTAGTTGTAGACCGTTTACCGTCGGGCGGCAACCAACATTCATCACCCCATTTATGAATGATAAATCTGATGCTTGGCGCGGAATTAGAGATTGGGGATTTTCCCACTTATAGGCAGAATTTTCATCTTTTTTGATGATTCCGCCTCCATCCTTCACCGAGACTCGCACCGCGTACACGCCAAAACGCGGCAAAAATTTTTCCGGTGGCAGTTCGATATTAGCAGTCGGAAATCCGATCGTCCTACCCAGCCGCTGTCCCCCAACCACAGTCCCGACTAAACTGTAAGGCCGCCCCAGCAACTTATTCGCTTTTGTGAGGTCGCCGGATGCTAAACCTTCGCGGATCGCGGAACTGCTGATCCGATCGCCCTCATCGCAATTGTGCAGGGGTATCAGCGCAACATCAATACCGTAACCCGAGGCGATCGACTGCAAATCTACAGCCGTCCCAGCACGTCCGCGTCCGAACCGAAAATCCACCCCCACACTAATACGACTCGCTTGCAGTTGCCGCACCAGAATTTCCTCGACAAACTCAGCAGCAGTCAATGCCGCCAGTTCTCGATCGAACGGCAGCAGCACAAGTTGCTCGACACCCATTGCTGCGAGCAATTCTACCTTTTCTGCCAGAGGTGTCAGCAGTTTTTTGGGTTGACCTGTAAAAAATTCTTGCGGGTGGGGATTGAATGTCACCACAGTACCGTAAAGCCGATCGCCCGCAGCATCATCGCGACCAGAGAGGCTGTTGCCCTCGGCCCGGGGGTGCGCCACGATCGCACCATTGAAATTCAGGGCGCTGCGGGCTGTTTCCGGCAGTGCTGCTGAGTCGTTTTCCCAGCTTGCCGGATGTTCGCCTTCCAAATTTTGATCTCTGCCAGCGTTTGGGCGCAAGTTTTGCCCCGACGCAGAAACCGTCGCAGAAGTTAGCCCCGGCGATCGATTTAAAATTGGCTGCACGACTTGTTGATGCCCTAGGTGCAAACCATCAAAGTTTCCCAAGGCAACAGAAGTTGGAGTCAGAGCAGCGGTTGAAGAAGAAGTTATCCACACGCTTAAGATTTTGCCATACTTAGCCAGATTGCGATCGCCAGTCGATTTTAGATTTTAGATTTTAGATTTTAGATTTGACTCCACAGAATCGATACTGGGAGTTAGAACTTCGATCTAAACTTTTTGGTTCTCTACGACTTAAGCCGGGGCTTGTATCCGTCTTTGAGTCAGGTCAGCCCTCACTTAAATTTTAGATTTCAGACCTCAAGATTTACCATAAAGAATTGGTTGAAAGCCTCTCTCTTTGAGGGAGAAATAAAAATCAGACTATTCATTACTCCCATCCTCTTCCTTGTAGATGCCGCTCTCAAACTGTCAACTGTCAACTGTCAACTGTCAACTGTTTAAGAACCATCTGGCAATCTCAAATCCATCACGCAGGCACTTTAGGGGCTTCCACCGACCCTTCAGACGACCCTTCAGACAAATCCTTGTTTTGAGGAGGCAGCAACTGTAACGACAAACCTTCCCGCGCCATCAAACTGTTCGGGAACCTTTGAGCCACTTGCTCTCCCACCTTGTCTAAAAACTCGTCATTGTGCAGCGGATCGTGGTGAAAAATCACCAACTTTTTGACATTAGCAGCCTTTGCCACCTTCACCGCTTCCTGCCAAGTCGAATGTCCCCAGCCAACCCTGCTAGACTTTTCCGAATAATACTCATCATCCGTATAAGTAGCATCATAGATCAGCACCTCAGCATCGCGAGCCAAATACAGCACATTTTCGTCCAAACGATCGGGAAAATGTTCAGTATCAGTCACGTAAGCAGCCGCATACCCCCGCCAGTTGACGCGGTAGCCGATCGCTTCACCGGGGTGGTTCAACAAAGCTGTTTCCACCTTAATCTCTCCGATTTCCATGGGTTCACCCACTTCTATATCGTTAAATTTCAGATCTGCCCCCATAATTTGCAGGGGCACCGGAAAATTAGGGTGGAGCATCTGGTCGTTGAGTCGCTGCTGGATAGTAGCTTGATTAGGAGTAGGAGCAACGGCCCCATAGATGTGAAAACAATTGCCTTTAATAAAAGCTGGGACAAAAAATGGGAATCCTTGAATGTGATCCCAGTGAGTGTGAGTAAAAAACATATGAGCTTCTACGGGCATCTGCGACAGGAGAGTTTGTCCCAAAACCCGCAACCCAGTACCGCCATCGAAAATTAGGCGGCTGTCACCCACTCGCATTTCTATACAGGGCGTGTTGCCCCCGTAACGTACTGTTTCAGCTCCGGGAGACGCTATACTACCTCTAACGCCCCAAAAGTGAACCGTAAATTGGTTTTGCATACTAGACATGGGTTTTCCTGCAAGATTGTTCCGGCGAGCCATCGATAAGGTGTTTACATAATATTAGTAAGGCTTTTACCATCAAACCCAAGCTTTTTGACGGTCTAGTTTCCCACTTGTTGGAAGTGCCAAGAGTCTCGCTTCCCAGAAAATGCAAAACTGTTGGGCTTGATAACTGAGGAATAAATTACAAGGTGGACTGATGAAGTCTCGATCGTAACTATTCTTTTCTCTCTTCACTAGCGTAACCGATACTTTTTTGCTAACATTCGTCAACAAATACATAGGCTGAGATGTTCTCTCAACCAAGGTGTATCAACCGATGCCCGCAAGAAAATCCCGCGAGCACCATTTAGATCCCTGTTCATGCAGCGTCCATCTCGGTCTCTAATAACACGAGAACCGCCAATCTTCTTGACTTCTCCAGTCCAAGAAACTGTCTTTGATGTATAAGCTTCGTTGATGTCAGTCAGGGCTACCTTACCTGACTCCCAAGCTTTCCATTCAAGATGTTTCTTGAACTGATAATGAGATAAAGTCAGCATCTGACGCACGGTTTTAGAGCGAATTTTGCGACGTGACTTGCTAACCATCTTTGAAGATTCAAATGATGGCAATAAGATGACATCGAAATTATCAACTAAGAATTTAGCAGTCTTGTCGTGCAACTCTTTAACCATGTGTTGAACCTTGGACTTCAACCTGTCAGCAGCCTTTTTAAATCTTTTCTTCTGCGCGCTAGGAGATGCGCTCATTTTTGAGATTAACCTGTCTAGCTTGAAGCACAGTTTTTGGATTTGAAGATTGGAGTCATTGCCGAGATATCCGTAAGAACTCTCGGAAATAAAAGTCATGAACGTGCGAACACCGGGATCTAAGGCAACCACGCGACCTTGGTTGTCGGTCTGACGCGGCTGCACTTCTTCGGAGACAATTAGATAATACTCGCCATAGGCAAGCATTAGCCGTCCGTCACTGAAATCCTTGGGTAATGCCTCTTTCAGCTTTGACCGACCCAATATTGTGTGATAGATGCCACAATCTTTGATTGCAGATTTAGGGATGTAAATAGATTGCTTTGTATCCTTGCGACTGCGGAATTTACAGCGACGCACTTGTCCGTCTTTTTTGAAGTCTGCTTTGGCTTTTTTGACGGCTTGACAGGCGTCTTTAATTGCAATTGATTTAATTTGAAATGGAACCGATGACGCCCAGTCAGGTAATGAGTTGAGAATCCCTGTCTTGATCGTTAGCCAGTTGGCTTTGGTTCCCGGCTCCTGTAAGTATTTAATTGTTGCATTAAATACGAATCGGGAAACACCGAACCATCTTTTCAACAGAGCTTTTTGTTCAGGGCTGGGGAATATTCGGATCTTTCTTGATTTTCTGGCTGTAGCTCCTGAGGCCGTGCATTCGGCAACGGTAGCCGTGAAGGATGGCAAGAAAATCGGCTGTGAGTTCGGTTTCAGGGCAGTGAAAAGGGTTTGAGAGAACCAGGAGTTCTCCACCGTTTTGCTTGACCATAAACTCGAATAGCTCAAATCCGAATCTGCTTTAGATGTCTCTACAGGCAACAACAATCTTGAGCTGATCTGTGCGCATAACTCTGACCAGTAGGGCTTGCAGTCCTTTTCTCTTAAAGTTGAGTCCAGAGCCGATGCCTTGGAGGATTTCAGCTTCTGGATATCGTTCTCGCATAAATTCAACTTGCCTAGCAAGGTCGTCTCGCTGTTTGGTTGAACTGACGCGACATTCGCAAATAGTTCCCACGACAATTGCACCGCGCTGGTATGACTCAACATCGTAGAGTCTTTGTCCTGCTTCGTTTTTGATGCTTTTGATCTTGCCTTCATCGGAGAACTTCCTGATATGTGTTTGCGTGCAAGCCCAGAAATTTGACTCATGAGTCTGAGTGGTATATATGCCATTCACTCAATCTAGGCGGTTTGTTACCAAATGTTAACATTCGTTAGAAAACTATATACTGTTGATTTACCCCATCTCAAGTGAAGTTTCTTTCCAGAGGATTATTTAACGGGCGATGCCGCCGTCCTTGGAACTTTTGCCGTCCGATTCCGAGTGACTGGAACTTTTGCCCGATCGCTCCCTAAAATAAAAAGGAAATCCTCTGCGGTCGTACTCGATCGAGGTCGTACCGAGGAATGGGATTCGGTCGTGCCAATTTAATGCCCTACCTGAAAAAATTATAGCTGATGGCAACGCATCTGTTTGCTGGCAACGCTCGACTCCTACTCAGCTTTTGTTCTAGTTTGGGAGGGCGATCGACATTTTCTTCAAAAATCTTAGCCAATGAGGCTGGTTTGAAACGCTGCACAGCTTGACAGCGAGCTGGACGGACCGCCGTAGGTGTCGGCCACAGCATCCAAAAAGTATGATTTGATTCATGGCAGAAGCATTTCTCAACTGTAGGCCTCCGATCCCAACCACGATCGCAATCAGTGATTCTACCCAATTTTTCAATTATTTAATCTAAAATCGGAAATGGTATGACACCGGGCGTAGCGAGATCCCAGACTGTTGGCAAAAGGCTATATTTTCGTCGCGCAGTTCTCGGCGGGCGAATTCCAGCACTCAAAATACCCGAAATTTCTGAAATTGTCAATTTTTGTGTTTTTTGCCGGCACCCAACTCCGATCGCCTTTGAACTCAAAAGTCAGTGAGAAATATTCGTGCGTTACCTGTTGTGCTTTTCCCAACTATCTTCAATCAGTCTTTTGCGAGTAATAAGTTCTCGGAATTTGACTCATCTGTGGCACTCACCACAAGTTGATATTTCTGGTATTCTAAAGTCTCACACTCTTGTTTGGAAAAAATCAAAATCTGTACAAAAGACGCCTAAATAACTTAAAGTTATTTGTAAAAAAAGTAACTATGAATCAATTTAAAAAAACTACAACTAAGCTGAATCAAACCGTAACGAAAGAGTCCGATCGCACTTTGCAACTAGGTCAGCTTCCTTTGAGCGAGATCTCCTTAGAAATGACTGAGGCCGGAGCTTTGAGGACATTTAGCAGTCTAGACGATCGCCCGCAGGAAACCCCAGCCAGAGCCGAAAAAAGACGCCGGAGGGTGGATGGCAAGAACAATCGAGCTCGATCGCCTGTGGTTTCTAGCGCCTTTCTCAAGTGGCTGCTACCGCGTTTGAGTCGATCGAAAGGTGGGTTGGCGGCTTTCACCCTGGCAGCAGTTTGGGGGTGGTGGAACAGTCAGTTATTGCTTTCGACAGGGTTGGGGATCGCAGCGATGATGCTGGTTTACCGAGGGCAGTCCGGGGAATGGCAATTGCTGCGATCGAAAGCCGAGCAATTTTGGCAGAGCCCGAACCGCCGGTTGGTTTTAGCAGTAGGCGCCGGCGGGATTGCTACCTTGGGTGCTTACATGAGTTTGGCGATTTGGGCGGACTCTGAGAGCCACTGGATGGCTTTGAGCCTGATTTTGCAGAATTTTGGCACGATCGCGATTGCAGGGCTGTTGCTGCGCCAAGCGCTGAGTCTGGGATCCTCAAAAGATGAAGATGAAGCAGCGCTCGATCGGATCTTGGGAGATTTGACTGATGCTGACCCTGTGAAGCGTTTGATTGCAGTGCGGCAAATGACCGATTTGGTGAATCAGGGTGGGTTTAACCGCGTGACTTCTGTCAAAAGTTGGAGCGCCCGTTCCCGGGCTGCCGAGTGCTTTCGCCTGATGTTGAGTCGGGAACCCGAGGCTATAGTCCGCAATGCCATTCTTGAAGGTTTGCAGACTTGGGACGATACTTATGGCATGGTTTCACAGACCAAAAATAAAGTCATCGACTATTAGCTGACCGTCAAAAGCATAAAATGTAATGCGATGAATATTTGGGGCTTTGACGCGCAGGGGTGTGTTAGGCGCGATCGGAGAATTAGACCCTGCCAGATTGGGCGCCGGCATTTCATCTTGAACGATCGGGTTACCGTCGATGTCGCAAGCAGATAAAACCGTTCGCCGCGAACTGGTGACAAGTCCTGCTACGCTGCGAACTGGATACTTGAAACTTACTTCTATTAGTCCGCTTTTTGGGGCACCCATTAACACTGTTGAGCCAGAAACCGTTAGGAATGCTGGGTTTGAAGGTTGGATGGCGACGGCATTGCTAAAAGTCACTCCCCAATGGGCAAACTGGTTGTCTACTACTTCAAAGCATTTCAATTCTTCTAAAGCTAGGCGAACCATTCCCGGTGCGCTGACGCGCGATCGCACATCTAACCCTGAACCCGATCGTTCTGGAGTGGCGACAAATGTCTGTTTGCCGTTTAAATCCATGCTTCGACAGGCAGTATCAAACTCTGCAAACCCGTCAGCTAGAAGACTTTTTGCATCAACCATAAAACCCTCGCGATCCCGTTTCCTAAGCAGTTGCATTTTTTATACCTCCCTGATATTAGTTGTTTCTTGTGTTTTGGAATTGATAGCGGCGAGGCTCGTGATTTCATTGCCTGCAATCAGAGGTATGGAAAACCCATCGCCCGCCTTTTAACAGAAACCTTCGACATTAAAAGCCACTGCTCCGTAAAATATGGTAATTAATTATTTGCGATCGGCTCTCGGGTGTAAACCTGCCGCGATTAAAAGCTAGATCTGATACCGCTGCTTTCCGAGTGCCTGCTTTCGGAGTCGGCGAACCGACTTGATTGTGTTGAGGGGTCTTACCCATCATTTTGTTATTATCTCCGATCGCAAGTAGTTTGCAACGGTGAGGATAACTGCACAACCTGAGCGCGCAGATCGCAAAACTTAGTTGCTGTGTGTAGTTTCAGGCTTCACTTGTACTAAAATAGATTGAAATCAATACTGAATCTTTACAAAAACGGCGCCAGCTTTGCAATCTTTTTAAATAAAGACGAGGCGACCCGCGAAACTCTACAATCTCACAGCGATTGAGGCTTATTTATGCTTGTTCCTCTCGGCTTCGGTCAGCGATCGATCGTGACTTCTCTCGGCAGAATGGTATATTACACTGCTGAAAAAATGCCTTGGATCGGATTGCCGAACTCAAATTCGGAAAATAAACCGAACTTAGTATTTTTTCACGGCTTTGGGGGCGGGTCAAGTGCCTACGAATGGTCGAAAGTTTATCCGGCTTTTGCAGCGGAATATCGAGTCTTAGCACCGGATTTAATCGGTTGGGGGCGATCGGAACATCCCCAAAAAAATTATCAGGTCGAAGATTATATCACATCTCTGATCCAATTTATCGAAAAAACTTGCGGAAGTCCTACGGATGTGATAGCTTCTTCGCTGACAGGGGCGATCGCGATTCGAGCTGCGATCGCCCGCCCGGATCTGTTCAAATCGCTGATTTTGACGATTCCCAGCGGTTTGTCAGACTTCGGACAAGATTACGGCAGCAGTTTCTTTGCTAAACTCGTCAACACTCCAATTTTAGACCGCTTGCTCTACAGTACGGGCATTGCCACAGATGGCGGCATTCGCAGCTTTTTAGAAGAGCGCCAATTTGCCGATTCCCGTCGAGTCTACCAAGAAATTGTCGATGCTTATCTGCAATCTGCTTTGGAACCAAATGCAGAATATGCAGCCTTGTCTTTTGTGCGGGGAGATTTGTGTTTTGATTTGTCACTTTATATCACTCAGCTAACAACACCGACTGCGATTATTTGGGGTGAAAAATCTCAGTTTACTAGCCCCGAGATTGGCCAGCGGTTGGCTAATCTCAACCCGGATGCAATTAAGGTTTTTCAAACTCTGGAAAATGTGGGTTTGACTCCGCAGTTGGAAGTTCCGGCTGTGACTATTGGTTTAATTCGGCAGTATTTAAGGTTGTTTTCTTAAGAGTAAAGAAGTTCGGCAACCAATTCTGTAACGGATTTGACGGATGTCACGGATAGAGGTTCCAAGTTCGAGGAAAGAAGAAGGTCTGCTCGTGTCTGGGACGCAACTGTCAAAATTAATCAAGGTACGTAGTTGGGCTTGAGCCTCCTTTAAATATATGTGTAAAGAGGGCTGAAGCCCAACTACGTACCTATTTGACTGTCAACTGACTATTCTTTGACTCGCACGTTGATGACGCTGGCGTTGAAATCGAAGCAGGGTAGTTTTATTGTCGGGAGATGAAAGCATCGCTCAAAATTAATCAAGGTACGTAGTTGGGCTTTAGCCCTCTTTAAATATATGTGTAAAGAGGGCTGAAGCCCAACTACGTACCTATTTGACTGTCAACTGACTATTCTTTGACTCGCACGTCGATGACGCTGGCGTTGAAAATGTATTTTTTGCCTTCAAGTTCGAGAGTAGTTCCGATTTTGACTTTCATATTTCCTAAAACCGGGCCGTTTTCAGTAATTTGACCTTTCCCCTCTAGAGTAAATCTCATATTTCTGCTGAAAGATTCTTCTTCTCTAGGATCTGGGACAGCTTTTAAGGTGCCGTTGGGCTGAGGAACTGCGAGGGTTCTAGTTATGGTTTTTACCTCTTTGATTGTAATCTGACCAGAGGGCTGGTTGCGGATTACTACGTTGATTTTATCGCCGGCTTTGAATAACTCTTGAAAGTTTGTGCCTTTGAGTCCGATCGCAATTGCATCCATTTCTACGGTTTTGACGCTGGCGCCGCCGACTTGGGCGACGGAACCGCCGGAAGTACCGGGAAAGAAGAAGATGCCGACTGCAACTAGCAGCACAATCATTGCTGCACCTACGTCTAGAATGCTGAGTTTGCCGAACAACCGGCCTTGAGAATCCAAAATTTTCATAAATCGCTTACTTAATTCACTGACAGCGACAGGAGTATCTGTACAAGCCAAAAGATATTACCACAACGATCGTCCAAAATCCGCAGGACTTGGAGAGTGGGGGATGGGAAGAGGGGGGAGATGGGGAGAGGGGGAGATGGGGAGAGGGGGAGAGTGGTTAAAATTTAGGAACAAGTTAAAATAGCAACTAAGTAGCGTTATATTTCGTCTGCCGATTTAGTGACTTTTTGAGTTTTTCCTAAAAAAAAAGACCGGGCGGTTGAAACCGCGTCTATACAAACAAAACCTGCCTCCGCAGGTTGAAGAAGCGACGGTTGAAATTACATTATTTTCTTGAGTCTCGCGTTTCGCGGACGGG
>NZ_JAEQCB010000121.1:0-18268 GCF_020738785.1 Microcoleus sp. PH2017_05_CCC_O_A
AGGGGTTGTCTCTTTCATGGGTCATTTTTTAACGTTATCTGCTTGCTATGTAAGCATTATAACCTATTTTTATCGTATTTTCTGTTTAAGTCCCGTTAGTTATCTCAGATACTTACTTCAGCATCGGATGTTGAATCGCCATGAGACTTACCAAGAAAGGTTAATTCGCGTCTTTTATTTAATTTCTTTGCTTTATATTTTGCTTGAACTTGGCTGGGGTAAGTTGGTACTCTTTTACTGGATCATTCCCTTTCTAACTACCGCCAATTGGATAGGCGCTTTCATTGAACTTACCGAACACTATCCGCTTATGGAGGTCGGAAATGACAACCACCCACAAGATTGATATATATATGACTCGCAACCGGATGTGTAGTCTGCTAACCAATTTTTTCTTGGGAACCCACTGGGAAGGATATCACTTGGTTCACCACTTGTTTCCAGGAATTCCTTCTTGGCGTTACAAAGAAGCCCACCAAATTTTGATGAAGGACACCGTGTATGCTAGTCTCAATCAAGAAAAAGGCTTATCTTCTTTAATTAAGCAAATTATGCCACCAGATAACAGCTCAACATGACCGGTTTCCACAAAGATGCTGATGCGATTCAAGGTATCGACATCAGCGAAGACATGAGAAAAAAAACTGACTTGCAAGTTGGCGAAACCCAGCAGGAACGCGCTGCTCGCTTGTTCTCGCAAGCATGGGCGAAGCGCGAAATATCTCAACTGCAAAGCAAGCCTAGTAAAAAAGCTCACCCGGAAAATAAACCCAGTAAAAAAGAACTACAAACGATACAAGAGAGACAAGATGCTTTACAGGATTTACTATTACAATCCCTACCTTTAGAAACCTATAGCAAGCTAGCAGGAGAAGACTACGACGGAGACTCTAAATGCTTCGCCAAGGCTTCAGATTGGCCTTATACTGCCCTACATCTTATAGAGGCTCAAACTCCACAAAACGCTCATCCACCAACCATAAAATTACCCAAAGTTTCCTTTGACGTACCGGGTCAACCCAAGAAAACACTGCCTGAAATCGCTCTATTTATGGCAAATAAATGGACGGAGCTTGCCAACTCTGCTGTCAAATGTGCCGCCTCTGTTGAATCAGAAGTAGTGGCAGTCCAAAATACATTTAGCGCTCAGCAAAAAGAAGATTATATTCGGAATGTTTCTAATAATTTTAAACAAAAGCTAAACAATAATTACACGGCTAAACCTGAAAAAATTATACCACGACACCTCATGTCAACTATTAGGGAGATAGCGAATATACACAATTCCTCAGCCCATCCAACAATGGCTTCTTTAATCTCGATCGATGCCAATCAAATCGAGCGAGATTTGGTAGACTGCAAGCTATGCTGCGAAGATAAACTTCTGTTTCGCATTCCACCATTACAAGTTGAAACTGGTCTTGAAACCTACAGAAAATTTCTGCGACTTCAGGTAACGCCACAACTATTACTGCAAAATCAAATAGCCGTAGATTCTAAAAAAAGCGCTACTCCAGCCGACGAAATTGCGATCGCCCAGTACAGAAATCTGTGCCACCGAAATCCGAATTACTTGCAAGACAAAAAATTGCCCGACATATACTTAGAAGGAAAAGTCATAGAACCCAACGGCTACAGTTTAAAAGAAGCGATTATACAGTCCCTCAACCCTTTATTGCAAGCATCGGAACTTGAAGCGCGACCGTTTTACCAATTTCGCAACCTGTTTCCAGAATCTGAACCAGGAGATAAATATTATTATACCCCTGAACAGTACAATACTTGCAGGGAAAGAAAAGTTGCTTTTGATTCTCTTTTCAACTCTGCCGTTGCAGCCAAACTACGCTTGCAGACTGAAAAAGGGCCTTATTTAACTGCACAAACAGAAACCGGGACAAGCATAGAAATTACCAATGTTGCCTTAAGCAAATACCCGGAACGTTTCAAAAACCGATCGTCGTTGGAAATCTTGTTAGTTACCAATGAAAACTACGGTAGCTCTACTTCAAACAGCCACAAAACCTGTGTTTTAGCAAAAACAAAAGACTCAGAAGGCTCTGATAAATGGGTTAAACTCGGCACGCTCAGCGAAAGCAGCAGAAAGGTACTCGATATCCCCGTAAAAATTGAAGGAACGAAGTATTTTCGGCTGCAAAATGTCACAGCAGTACAAGCTTTAACTGAAACTGACTGTAATTTAATTTTCAAACAAGCAGCAGAAATAGCAGATAGTTTTCAAAGTGAGTGCAGTTTAAAAGGTGAAACTGATGCTATGGCTGCTGCTACTTGGCACTTGTGTTGTACACCAGAACTTAACCATGATAGCAGAAAAAAAACGCAAAATTTCGTTTTTGCTACTTGGAGTTCTCAAATTGCCGATCGACTCAACGAACTTCAATTTAAAGAATTAACTATCGGCGAGTTAAATAGCGCAGATATCAAAATAAATAACTGCATCGAAAATGCTGAAATTAGAATTGACGTTGCCCAAACCGGAAATGGCGAAAACTACCCAACTCAGGGTAAAAGAACCTTGCAAATAATGAAAGACGGTAGGTACATCACAGCGGGTACTGTCTCTGAAAATTCGGCGCAGTTACCAGTTGGAACTACTGCCCGCGCCAAGCTAATTCCTGCGATCGCAAAAACGGCTGAACTACACGTAACTGGTTTGGACGATCGAATTAAAGTCGGTAAGGTTGCAGAATGCGAATTTGGCGGACAAAGTTCTCTGCTAAACCAAGAATACACTATTACAATCCAATCGCTCAATAAACCTAAATATTTACTTGAAACATCTGGTAAAGTTATCGGCGAACTCGACGAAACCTCAATAGAATCGCTCAGGAAAAATAATTGCCTGCACAACAATTTTTCTTTCACCGCAGAACTGACTACTTACGGAATAAGTAACGGCACGTATACAGTGGCAAAAAGCAGAACAGGTAATATTCTATGTGCTAGAAAACAAAATCTTATTGGCTATTATAAAGATTTGCGCTTTCAAGGAACAATGGCGGAAGTTTCAGTAAATATTCAACAAAAGCCTGAAATTTGTGCCACAGTTACTACTGAATGCGGATTAAAAGTCTTGGGGGTGTTTACACCCAACCAGAAAGAATCTAAAATAGCCCTAATGAAGGCTTTCTGCAACCAACAGCAAGGAAAAAGCGACGAAATGTTGAAAAAAGAATTCGACGCAGGGAAACTAACAGGACTTTCTTTTAAGGCATACATAAAATTTAATTCTACTACTCTCACAGCATCTATAGATCTAAACTCTATACAGTATCCTATTAGATGGTCAAAAGAAAAAGAAGTTAATAATGAAATAGTTAACAACACAGTCAATAGTCAAGCAGTCAATAATCAGGCAGTCAATAATCAAACAGTCAATAATCAAACAGTCAATAATCAGGCAGTCAATAATCAAACAGTCAATAATCAGGCAGTCAATAGTCAATAATCAAACAGTCAATAATCAAGCAGTCAATAGTCAAACAGTCAATAATCAAACAGTCAATAATCAGGCAGTCAATAGTCAAACAGTCAATAATCAGGCAGTCAATAGTCAAATACCAAACTATCAAACACTGAATAATGCAGAAAGACTCGCCGTGGCACAGCAAATAATACAAAACATGAACTCACCTCCTACTTTATTTTATGAATTCAAAAAACCAACTTTGATCAATGGAAAAATAACAGAGCAATCTGTGCTAGGGATTGCTGTTAGCTTGAGAAAATCCGAAACGGCACGCAAGTTTTTTAAAGATTACAAAATACAGCATTCCGAGATAAATCCGTTAGATGCGTCTGTTACAGAAGAAACTCGCCGGGGGTATGCAGTTTTTCATCTAAACCCCGAAAATCTACTGCCTCAAATAATGTCATCTCTATCTAAGCAATTTGGTTCGCCAATTGCCAAAGATTTATCTACCGATAGTCCGTATTTCCAAAAGCTCAGAGAATCTCCACCACTTCCGAATAGGGCATCTTTACTGCTATACAAATTCTATGGTATTAAAGACACTGAAAATGATCTCGCTACTTCAGAGCCTCAAAAAATGCTACAACAAAGTACAGACAATTCACCGCTCATACCTGCTTGGGAAAAAAACCTAATTGCTGCGGCCGTGCAAGCTGCAACCGACAACAATTATAGCCCCAGAACTCCCTTTATCCAAAATACTTTATTAGCTACTTACTGCAAAGAAACTGAAAGTCTTACCGTAATTCGAGCTAGAGATAATTCTACAATCTATTCGCGGGAATTGGGAAAAAATGCAGCAATAATTAACTTGTCAGAAGAGCAGAAGCAATTCCTCGAATCCTACAAAATTACGGCTAAAAAGGAAATACAACTTTAGCAGACTGTCAAGAATCACCACACTTTAAGCCCACATTTCGCGCCCCTTGGGGGTGCGGAATGTGGGCTTAAAGTGTTGCTGTGAATGAGCGAAAGATTTGACGCAATTCGCAAATGAATGGCGCAAAATGAATGGCGCAATTAGTCAATACGCCTCTAAAAATAGAGTCAGTTTTAGATATGCCCTACAAACGAAGACGGATAACTATTACCATGAACCAGTTTGTTCGAGGTGAGGCGACAATTCTGGGAGTGACCACCGTAAAGGTAAACTTCCGTCAACTCGATAACCTTCCTCTAAACGGAAGCGAAATAGACGCTCTGCTCCTTCATAGGTGAGAATTTCATCCCCTTCCCAAATCACTTCAGCAGTACCTGTGAGATATAGCAAGTTGCCCTGCTCAAAGTCTATGAACAACATCCCAGCCCGTGGATTTAACTCCAAATTACCAAAAGTATTGAAGTGACAATTGCCAGAAAAATCGGGAACAGTCAAGGTATGGTCATCATCGATTCTTACAAAACCAGGTTTACCTCCCCGATGGGAGACATCGACCCCACTAGCGCCTCCTGCTGAAGCATCCTGATAGGCAGTGGCAATGAAGAAGGTGTCTGCTGCCGCGATCGTGATTTGTTCCGGTTGTGACAATGCTGTTAGCTTGTGTACTGGTTTGGGGGCTGTTAGATCAAACCCCTGTAGTAAACACATTCGAGCTTGAATATATTGAGGACAGTTGCCAAAGCTTTGTCCCACACGCACTTCAAAGCCATTGGCATGGGTTGCAGTCACAACACCGTTCATACGGTTGCGGCGACGAGTATGTAGTTCAATACCTAACAAGCCGATGTCGATGCCGTCTGCAAGAGTAGTTGCTAAGGGATCACCAAATAAAGGTTTGGTAGCCACTCGTAAGGTGCGATCGTCGGGGGAGGAAAGAAAACCTGGTTCGCCTACCAAAATGGATGCCCAAGGATTGCCTGCGGCATCCACGGTTCCCACAAGTACATAGGTCAACTGAGTAAAGAACTGACGGTGCTGTTCTAAGAGAAATTCTCGAATTACCCGTCGTCCCATCTTATCCATCTGTTCCTGTGCTCCCAATCGAGCTTGAATCGCCCTTTCACCGACATGAAAGGGCGATTCGCTGCGACTCCAACCTGGAATTGCCATAATTTCTTTGCTCCTTAATCATCCTGTGCTTGACTGGTTCTGTATTGTGAAATGAGAGTTGTCGGGTGATTGCACGGATTTTCAACAAATCATTAGGAGACTGGAGCAATCAACTCCATGCGAATGCCACCAGGGATGTAGAACATCATATGATGGATAAGACCTTCACCGAGAGGCTCAGGGGGAAACTCGATTTGCACTCCTTCTGCTGTTGCCAGTGTTTGGTAGAGGAAATTTAGTGTTTCTAGATTTTGTACTTTCAGGGCGAAGTGGTGCAGCCCAATGTTGTTCTTGCGATCGAACGGAGTCGCAATGTTAGGGTCGGCTGCTTGCCAGAGCGTTAGCAGCGTAGTACCGTCCGAGAGGAACAAAGCTGGATAGGATAGAACTTCACCCACTTGCTTGAATTCTAAAACATCAACAAAGAAATCACGGGTTGCCGTTAGGTTTGGAACGGTGAGCCCAATGTGGTGAGCGCCTTGAGTCATAGCCATCAGTTAATTTCCTGTAATGAATTGGTCGAATTAAGGTTTGATGATGTCCTCCGTGGAGAGTGTAGGAGGTCATTTCAGTAACCCGTTAGGGCAAAATCATTAGTTCAGCCATTTCTGAAATCAGTGTTTCTGGAGGAGTAAAAACAGCCGCAATTCAGTCTTCGGTGACGTGAGGAACTGGCGTTTGTCTTAAATCACGATAGGTAATCACATCATCAGGATGCAGGTCTTGCCACTCAGCCATAGACTCTTTGGCCAACTTGCGAGATTTAGAGCGATCGCCGCGTGGACTTGAATCAACGTGCAGAATGCTTGCATGGTGCCTCAACCAGAAATTTCAATTTCATCTAGACAGTAAGCTACCGCTTATGCAAAACTCACTGAACAATTGCAGTAACGCGGATTTCAATGCGCATCGTTGGCAGTCCAAGAGCTGCGACTCCTACCTGTGTCCAAATTGGGGCGTGGTTGGGCATGTAATGGCGATATAGCCTGACCATTACCTCGTTAACCTCCGGGGGAAACCCACCAACATGGTAAGAATTAACGTGGACAACATGCTCCCAACCCGCACCGGCAGCCGCCAAGGTTCGCTCTACGTTCCGAAACGCCTGGGCAATCTCGTCCGCGAGCGATTCGGGAATTTGCAGATCGTCATCCCAGCCGCCTTGGCCTGATGTTTCCACTCGATCGCCAATTTTTACCGCTTGCGAGTAATGCAATTCATTCAGCATGTATTCCCCATAGCCGGGGGTAATAAAAAACTCGGGCTTTTTCATGGTATTTCTTTATTCAGTAAGTTTGACTCTATCTCGCGCTGCTTGAGACAGCTTGCAAGATCTAATTGACTTGAGGAGGTGCCAGGTCAGCCTATGCTGGTAAGCACTACGAGCAGAAACGAGGGCAGGTTGAAAACGACGTGGACGACGAGACCGGGCCAGATCGATCCACTGCGGCGGAAGATCTCGGCGGTGGCGAGACCCGCCACCACGGCTACGGGAAGGTGTAGTTGATCCCATGCATGAGAAAAGGGAAGGGGAAAGGTTAGGGTTTAGGGTAGAGCCAGTGCTTAAATAGCTGGGTTAGGCGGGGCATGATCAGGTAGGTGAGCAGGGCGACTACGAGTCCAGTGGTGATCAGTTGATTGAGTAGAATTGGTAGGCTAGATAGAATCGGAGTGAGCAATCGACTGACGATCGCCAGAGTAACGAAGACTCCTAGCCAGGTCACGATCGCCATTTTGTACTTCGGTGGAGGGGCTTTGAGGGATTTATTCGGTAGGCTAAACCAGGTTTCCAATCCGGTTAGGGTTTGAATCGACTCTGGTTTTTCAATTAATGGCTGCAATCGCTCAATCCATTCGCGCCGGACATCCGACTCTAGCCAGGTTTTTAGGTTGTCGTAGCGATCGAACTTGAGGATCACGACATACTCAGGATGGGCGTGATCGGGAGGGCGAATCGTGCTAACCCCAAGATGTCCCTTAATTTTTCGGGCATCGGCGGCAATGCCATGAAACCACTCTTCGTAGCCTTGTTCGCGTCCGGGTCGCACGACATGAGAGATAATTGCCGTGACTTGAGAGTCTTCATCTGTGCCAATGGTTAAAGATTCTTCCAACATCGAATTTGTCCCTCCAGTTGATTGGAATTACACCAGCCTGAACCATACGGCGAACAGCCATGTCATGAGCTTCCGCAGTAACACCGTCCGAAGCATCAGTAACGATGAATACTTCATAACCCTCACCAAGCGCCTGGATTGCTGGCATTGCGAGACAGATCTCGGTGTAAAGCGCTACTACCGTGATCTGAATTATCAGGGAGCGGAATGAATTCAGTTTCACCGGGAACCGCCGGGAAGCGACGGTCTTGCCAATCTCGTTTTGCCTGGTCGATACGCGCTGAGCGGCTCGACACAAAGTTCCAGTACTTTGTGCGATCGCCCACTGGTGCCCCGCCGATAATCATTGCTTTTGCCTCAGCCTCCGCCCGAATATCTACTGATTCATCCGGCGCTAAAACGGCTAGACGATATGGCTCTAAAGGCTTTCCATTTACGAATAGGCCGGATGTGACGCTATAAACTGCCCTTTCAAAACCTTCTATTGGGGCTAGCTGAAATTGACTACCCTCCGTGAAAACGAGCGCTAGGTAAAGAGTCGCAGAGTAGGTTTTAACTGGTGATTGGTGAGACTGGTAGCTACCGGCGATCAAGGTCGCGCTGGTGCCTGTTTGAATCCACCTCGGTAAATCAGTCGCCGGATAATGTGAAAAGCTGGGTTCAACTTCTTCGGCGATTTCGGGGAGGGCAATCCAGGTCTGAATGCCGTGAAGAGTAGATTCTTTCTCTCTAAAGCTCTCGGGCGATCGCTCAGAATGAACAATACCTTTGCCCGCTGTCATCCAGTTCACCTCGCCCGGAAAAATCTCTTGTACTGTACCTAGACTATCTCTATGCAGAAGGCTTCCTTCAAACAAATAGGTAACCGTCGCTAAATTGATGTGTGGATGGGGTCTAACATCGACGCCTTTTCCCGCCGGGAAAGTAGCTGGGCCTAAGTGATCAAAGAAGATGAAAGGTCCAACCATTTTTAAGGTTTCACTCGGCAAGATGCGCTGTACGCTAAACTCACCTAAGTCGTGCTTTTCAGGCGTGATTAATTGCTGAATACTCATTTTTGTACGATCCATTCTTAGTTGGCGTTGTGGACGAAGATACAATCTTAGTTTTGTTTATTTACTTTGCAGACACGCCCTAGCGTGTGAGCTTGACTCAACAGGGTGAATCACAGAGTTTTTCACAAGTCAGAAATGCGGCAGGTTAGCGATTATTTCTGCTGAAGAAAGTCCAGCAACACGGGATTGACCTGATCGGCATGAGTCCAATTGATGGCGTGCGGTCCGCCAGGGATGACAACAAGTTGACTGTTTTTAATCAGCTTCGGAAGTCTTGCTGCGGTGGACTCAAGCGGCAAAATGCGATCGCTATCTCCATGAATAATTAGGGTTGGTACATCAATGCGAGGCAGATCATCGCGGAAATCGGTGAGCCAGGACGGTACACAATCCAACGTTCCCTTGGCAGACGCACCTACGGCAACATTCCAACTGGCTTGAATGGCATCGTTGCTGATGCGATCGCCAAGCAACACATCCACATTGAAGAATTCTTTGAAAAATGCAGAAAAGTAAGCTGGACGATCGTCAATGATCGCTTTCATAATGCCATCGAAAACGCTTTGATCAACGCCTTCGGGATTATCATCGGTCTTCAGCAAAAAGGGTGGCACGGGAGCCATCAGCACGGCTTTCTGCACACGCTCTGAGCCATACTTGCCAAGATAGCGCGTGACTTCGCCTGTTCCCATTGAGAAGCCGACTAACACAGCATCATGCAAGTCAAGTTTGGTCATCAGCCCGTTCAAATCTGCTGCAAAGGTATCGTAGTCATAGCCAAATGAGGGTTGGCTAGAAGCACCAAATCCTCGGCGATCGTAGGTAATCACCCGATATCCTTCGTTCAGCAGAACCAAGACCTGCTTCTCCCAGGAATGTCCGTTCAATGGAAATCCATGAATCAGTACAATGGGTTGACCTGTTCCCAGATCTTCGTAATAGATATCAATGTTTACAGAGTTTTCTTGACCAACGGTAATGTAAGACATGAGAGTTTCTCCTGTGTAAATCGATGGTGTGTTTTTGTCTGTGTGAAAGCGTTGCTTGGCAGTACGGCTCCTGTGCTTAGATCGATTGTTGCGAAGGTTCATCCTGAGAGAACCTCCCAGAGTGAGGACAACGCGCCGTCCGCACAGATCAAACAGAGCGAAGCAACTTCAGTAACTCTTCCGCTGCGGGTCCCGAAGATGCCGGATTCTGGCCGGTCACGAGCCTCCCGTCCACTTGGACATAGGGAACCCAGTTGGCGGTTTTGCTGTAGATGCTACCTCGTTCCTTTAGCCGGTCTTCCAACAAGAAAGGCACGATCGCACTCAAGCCCACCGCTTCTTCTTCTGCATTCGTGAACCCAGTCACGCGCTTGCCTTTGACCAGATACTCGCCGTCCTTTCCGCGCACATTGACCAACGCGACTGGCGCGTGACACACTGCACCGACTGGCTTGTCGGACTTCACAAAGGCTTCGATCAGTGCGATCGATGTCGCGTTGTCGGGCATGTCCCACATCGGGCCATGTCCGCCGGGGTAGAAAACTGCATCGAAATCGTCTGCGGACACGTCGGCTAGCTTTTTCGTGTTGGCAAGTTCAGCCTGCGCTGCGGTGTCTGTGCGGAAGCGCTGCGTTAATTCGGTCTGGAACTCCGGTACTTCGCTTTTCGGGTCGAGCGGCGGCAGACCGCCCTTCGGTGAGGCCACCGCGATCGCTGCTCCCGCATCCTTCAGCACGTAATAGGGAGCAGCAAACTCTTCCAGCCAGAAACCCGTTTTCTTTCCGGTATCGCCAAGTTGGTCATGAGACGTGAGAACAATGAGAATCTTCATAGCAAACCTCCTTTTTAAGAACTTAAACACGGCCCTTCTCGCTGCATCACACCTGATTCACCTTCAGTGTTGGTGTGAGAACATATCGGGTTCGATCGCTACTTGGTCGCAACGTGTCGCACTGCCGATCAACTACTGCGCTACATACCCACCCTCTAACATCAATGTTTCACCTGTATTGATGGATGAACGATGATGATTTCTCGAACGATAGATGAAAAAATTCTCACCTGTCCGCCCTAATCAGTTTGTTATGCAGCGGCAACTGTGGGGATCTATTTCATTAATGAATTCATAATGGGGTGACAAACTCGATCAGATTGCCGTTATTGTCTTGAATGATACAGAGCCGAATACCCGGATCAGGATAGCTTCCGAGTTCGAGAAATGTTTTCACACCACGTCGATTTAATTCAGCAAAAACTGCATCGACATCTTGAACTCGAAAACAAAAATGTCCGATGCCTGTTGTCCTTAATCCCTCACCAAGATTAGTCGCGATCGGCATTCCTGATTGTGACTGAGTAGAGCCAATAATTTCGATGCGAAAGCCATATACACTGAGATAAGCCAATTTCAGATCTGGGAAAACGCCTACTGTCCATTCATGTTTGATCGTCGCATCTAGCTTTTCTTGATACCACTGAAGCGTTTCCTCATAGTTCGGTACATTCAAGCAAACATGATCGATTTGCATTGAACTCAGAGGATTTGAGCCTAGAGTTGAAGATGTTTGAGTTAAAATTGTCATTTGAATCTCCTGTAATTGTGAATGTTCTAGATACCTCAGAGTCTTACCGTGTGATATGCGTCAGGCAGCTTCAGAGGCAACTTCCTGTCCTACTGCAAGCTCTAAATGCTTCACTCCTGACGATAGAAAAGCAGTTGCAGCCCGTTCGCTCTCAGTACGATCCACATCCATCAGTGGTGTAGATGAAATCGTGAGGGCGAGGCGATCGCCCAAGGTCGCAACTCCAACGTTCCGCCCTGCCACACCTGAAGTGACAGCAGGTGCATGGAGTGCTTTAATCCGAATATTGCCGTATTGTTGAGCCATATCGATGCGACCGAGATTTGTGACGTTCAGCTGACAGAGATATTGCGATTTCGCTGCTTCAACAAGGGCGGTGGCATCGGTGAGATTTGCCATTGTGGGTTGTCGAAGTTGGCGCTCCTCGACTACCTGCTGGGCAATGTCAATTTGTGAGAGTTGAGATTTGACCGATCGCGCAACGTCCCAAAACGCGGAATCCGCCTGAAGGGAATGAGTCGTCGTACAATTGCAAATATAAAGCCCAACTCCATCTGGCATCGGTAAAGATAGCTGCGCTCGCACATTGACAGGGTGGAAACATCGCATCATATCGCTGGATTTGGCATCTTGCTGAGTGAGAGCGAGCAAGAATGCTGCGCTGATTGCGCCGTGTACGGTTGTGTGTTCAGCTCGACTGCGTTGTATCAGTTGCTGGGTGAATTCGGGAGAGAGGAGAACGGTGTGAATGTGGGGTCGGGGACGACGAGATAGGGGTGGTGGATAGTCCGTGGGCTTAGCGGTCGCTTCTGGAGACGGTGCAATGCCAGGAAGCGCTGATTCGAGCGATAATGCCACAGAAAGGTCTGACCACTCAAATATTTTGTCTCCTAACCCTTGAAGAATATCTCGCATCAGATAAACGCCAGATAGCCCATCTGCGATCGCATGATGGCAAATAATCATCAGTTCGGATTCAGCCCCCGATTGCAGCAGTACAACTCGCAGTAAAGGTGCAACCTGCCAATCCAACGAGCGAGCCAGTTCAACTTCGAGTTCTGCTTGCCAGTGCCGATCGTTCGTTCTCGCGACCAGCCGCAGCGGAATCTCGTCGTCGGTTTCGACAAATTTAGGCTGTCCGATCGCGTCAGTGGCGATGCGGACTCGGAGCAGAGGATGGTGTTGCTGAACTTGCCTAAGCACCGTCGAAAGTTGCTCGGAACTAAACTGCCCCTGAAGTTTCGCAACGGTGGCAAAATCTAGCGGATAAAACTGGTTGCAGAGCCAACATAAATGTTCAAATGCGCCTAAATACCGTTCCATGAGGGACTCCTATTGCTATCCTCAGTTTGTTGGATCGAGAGATAGATGAATGATAAGTAATGATGTTGCTAGTCGCGCCCTGCCACAATAATCTTTTCTGCTAAACAGATCGGGTTAGAAAACATTACCTCGTGACTACCGGGCATTTGTACAAGCCGAAATAGCCCCAAGCGGTTAGACATTCTCGGATGCCAACCCCACTGTTCGCCTTGAGGAAGGACATTATCTTCTGTACAGTAGAGGTAACTTTTGAGAATGGGCAGCGAGTAAAACTGCTTCAAGTCCAACTTGTCAATTAACGGTTGATACGGTTCAGGTGATAATTGTGCGTAACTGGATTTAGCCAATTCTAGGTCAGCGTCGTTGAGAAACGCTTCTCGCCAAACCTCAAAAGGCATCATTATCGTACGATTGTCCGATTCTCTCGCTAGATTGTCGAATAACGCTTGAGAGTCGGGCGGGATGTTATTTCTAAGGCTCTCCCCATCCTTGAGGACAAAGGCATTGAAGAAGATGAGCCGTCGAATGCGATGAGGAATTGCTTCGGCAACTTTCGCAATAATTGTCCCGCCGAAACTATGTCCTAATAGGACAATATCGGTTAAGTCTTTATCAAGGATGTAATCGACGATCGATTGTGTACATTGAGCATGGTTAACGTTTTTGTTCGCGCCTTTCCCGTGTCCAGCGATCGTAGGAGCAAAAGCTAGATGTCCTTTAGCTTCTAGCTGGTCAATGACTGGTTTCCAAGCAGAACCATCATGCCAGGAGCCATGAACTAAGACAAAAATTGACATTGGATAACTCCTATTATTTAGTCGCGATCGCCAGCACGATCGATCAGTGCGTTTGAGGGCAAGCTCGGATTGAGTAGCTTGCGCGCACTGTCAACCCCGACAACGGGAAGTGTACCCGGATCGAGCAAGCCGAGCTGAACCAATACACTTGCCTGATCCCAGTAGAGGTGTTCGTGGGCTAACTTGCCGTCGCGGAACTGAACAATCGCTACCACTGCCACTTCAATCCTTTTCCCTGTCGGAGCAATACCAGGTAGCATCCAGTCCATCTGGACGGTATGAGTGAACTTAGCCAGCATTTCATCAACAAGCTGGTCGGTTCCGATCGTACGTGAGATCGGAATTAGCTCGATGTCCGGCGGCATCTGTGGAATGAAGTATTTGGAATAAAACTCGCGCAGTGCTGGTTTCCCGACTCCCCCAGTCATTATCGGGATGTGGTTAACGTAAGCATCTTCAACCATCGTAGCGAGGGCATCTTCAGTACTGTGAGTGCCAAACTCGTACCCCAAATGCTCTTCCCAGAGTTCTTGCAAAAACTCCTGGGCTGGTGTCAAGTTGGTGCTTGCCTTTCTATTTGCTTGTTCGTCTACAGTTTGTTTGTTGACCATGTTATATTCTCCTGGTTCTATGTATCTAGAGTTTATTCAGTTCCAATGCTTAACTTCTTTCAGATTCTTACGATGATTTGTCAGATTCTTATCTAAATATTTCCGCTTTATACTGTTTCCGATTTGAGCGATCGCAGGTCACTGATTATTCCTGCTGAAGAAAGTCCAGTAACACGGGATTGACCCGATCGGCGTGAGTCCAGTTAATGGCGTGCGGTCCGCCAGGGATGACAACAAGTTGACTGTAATTGAAAATTAACTCGCTGTATATCCGCCATCGTTGGCGTAGCCTCTCCGACAGGAGAATCGCCAAAGACTGACCTGTGATGTAGCTCGCAGCATCAGAATAGAGAAAAATTGCAGCGCGTTTTTATCACTCAGTCAATTGCAGGACAATCTTGCCTCGCATTCCTCCCTTCTCTGAACGTTGATGAGCTTGAACGATGTCGCTCCAAGGCAGAACTGAATCAATGACGGGTCGAATCTGGTCGCGTTCAATCAGGTTCCTCAGTGCGTCCAATTTGTCTCTATATTGAGGACTGAAAACGAAGTGAATCGTCAAATTCTTACCCCAGGCCTCAAGCAGTGTTTGAGGCGTTGCAATATCGACGATTGTGACAAGTTTGCCAAATGGACGAATCACTTCTGAGCTATGTCCAATCGTATCGCCGCCAATCGTATCTAAAACCAAATCAACGCCGCGATCCTTCGTTTTTCGCCCAATCACTTCAATATAATTTTCATGCTTGTAGTCGATGGGATAATCTGCACCCAGTTTCTTAACGAAGTCGAAGTTTTCGGCACTGCATGTTGTAAACACATAAGCACCCATTGCTTTCGCTAGTTGAATTGCGATCGAACCGACTCCACCCGCTCCAGCATGAATTAGAACTGTTTCACCGACTTGTAAATTCCCTCTGGTTATAAGGCAATCCCAGGCGGTTCCTCCTGCCAACGGCAAGCAAGCTGCCTCAACATGGGTCAAATTAATCGGCTTAACTGCAACAATGCTTTCTTCTGCAACGTGGTATTGAGCATAACTACCAAACTCGCCAAAAATCTGGGGTGAGTAGTAAACTTCATCTCCAACCTGCAAATGAGTGACTGCCTCTCCAATAGCTTCAATCACGCCCGAAACGTCAACTCCGATAATTGCAGGGAGACGAACTAAATCTTTGTAGTCACCCCGACGAGTTTGATAATCAATGGGGTTGATCGAGGTCGCATATACTCGTACCAGAACTTGGGTCGCTTTTGGAACTGGCTTAGGGATGTTTTGAAATTCAAACA
This sequence comes from Microcoleus sp. PH2017_05_CCC_O_A, assembly GCF_020738785.1. Taxonomy (NCBI): domain Bacteria; kingdom Bacillati; phylum Cyanobacteriota; class Cyanophyceae; order Oscillatoriales; family Microcoleaceae; genus Microcoleus; species Microcoleus sp. PH2017_05_CCC_O_A. The sequence continues at coordinate 15,306 of NZ_JAEQCB010000121.1, forward strand.
CCTCAGCTCCACCAAAAGCGGTCAGTATCGCAGCTTGCATGTACTCCATATCAGCCTCCTTGCGTCTAAAAATTAAGTCCAGTTGTTCTCTCTTGAAATGGATCGATTCACTGTGAGTCCACCATCAAAAATCAAAAATTAACTCGCTGTATATCCGCCATCAATCACTAAAGACTGACCTGTGATGTAACTAGCAGCATCAGAACACAAGAACACAACGGTTGAGGCAATTTCTTCAGGTTTACCCATTCGACCCATCGGCACGATCGACGCAAGTTGCTGCTCTAGAGCAGTATCTTTATTGCTAAAGCGATCGATCATCTCTGTGGCAGTCAGACCAGGATTGACAGCATTAATCCGAATGCCTTGCTGGGCATAGTCGAGTGCAGCGGCCGCGTCAACCCCATCACGGCATGCTTACTGGCAACATAAGGACTTGTCCCGGCAAACGCCACTAACCCGCTGGTTGAAGAATTATTGATAATGACTCCCGTTCCTTGGGTTAGCATCTGTTGAATCTCATATTTCATGCACAGAAACAGTCCCCGCACGTTAATCGCCATCAGTTTATCGAATTGTTCAAGTGAATGTTCATGTAGGGGCTTCATCGGTGATTCGATTCCGGCATTATTGAAGGCACAATCGAGTCGTCCATAGGTTTCGACTGTCTTTTGCACTAATGCTTTGATGTCTTCCTCATTCGAGGCATCTGAATGAACGTATAAGCATTCAGCGCCTTTTTCGCGAATCAGTTTGGCGGTTTTTTCACCTTCTGCATCGCGTCTACCGGAGAACACGACTTTTGCTCCAGCAGCACCAAAGGCGATCGCTGTTGCTCTGCCAATTCCCGATGTACCACCAGTGACTAACGCCACTTTATCTTGCAGTATCATCCTGTTTCTCCTGTTTCAATCAATATTGACCTTCAAAAATCAAACTCCGATCCGTTTAGCAATTACCAACGCCGTGAAGCTTGTCTAATTTTCTGTAAATTCCAGCACAATTTTCCCTTGTGTCCCCCCTCGCTCTAGACGCTGATGTGCTTGAATTATCTGATTCCAAGACAGCGTTGAATCAATGACGGGACGAAGCTGAGTGCGCTCGATTAGTTTTGTTAAAGCATCTAATTTTGCTCGGTATTGTGGCGTGAAAACAAAATGGATAGTCAGATTCTTGCCCCATGCTTCGATGAGTGATTGCGGCGTTTCAGTGTCTACAATACTCACAAGCCTGCCAAATGGGCGAATAATTTCTGGGCTACGCTGGATTGTTTGCCCACCGATCGTATCCAAAACTAAATCAACACCTAGCTTATCTGTTTCTTGATAAATAACTTTCGCGTAATCTTCGTTCTTGTAATCAATGGCTCGATCTGCACCAAGTTTTTTGACAAAATCGAGATTTTTAGAACTGCATGTTGTAAAAACATAGGCTCCCATCGCTTTTGCAAGTTGAATCGCAATTGAACCAACGCCACCAGCACCCGCATGAATTAGAACTGATTCCCCAACTTGAAGATTGCCTCTCGTCACTAGACAATCCCAAGCCGTTCCTCCTGCAAGAGGAAAACACGCTGCTTCAATGTGCGACAAGTTAGAAGGCTTAAGCGCAACAATCCCTGCATCAGCAACATGATATTGAGCATAGCTGCCAGATTTTCCAAAAATCTGTGGCGAGTAATAAACTTCGTCTCCTACCTCAAAGTCTATCACTGATTCTCCAACTGTCTCAATAACCCCTGAAATGTCAACTCCGATAATTGCTGGTAATCGAACCAAGTCTTTGTAGTCACCACGGCGAGTCTTATAGTCAACTGGATTGATCGATGTCGCACACACCCTTACTAGAACCTGATTAGGTTTTGGTATTGGCTTAGGCACAGTTTGAATCTCAAACTTCTCAGCATCACCAAACGCAGTTAATACGGCTGCTTTCATAGATTCCATCTATGCCAACTCTTTTTGATTCTGAAGTATCATTTTATTTCTCCTAGTATTAATTTCGTTGCAATTGACTTGCAGCAATAATCGCTGCCATCAACTCCGTCATGTTCCAGTGCCCGATATATCGATTTCCATTGATAAAAAGGGCTGGAGCAGTTGTCACTCCACTCTGTATTCCACCTTCGATATCTTCATTGATGCGATCGACATGCACTTGTTTAGCCAACTCTTTGAGAAATTGAGGAATGTCAAGTCCTAAATCATTGGCGTACTCAACTAGATAACCATTCTCCAACCTTTGTTGATGGGCAAATAAAGTGTCGTGCATTAACCAAAACTGTCCTTGGACAGCGGCGGCAACGGCTGCTTGGGCTGCCCGTTGAGCGTGAGGGTGAATCTGTGTTTGCGGAAAATGACGGAAGATAAAGCATAAATAATCCTCTCCAAAAGAAGTACTAAGCTCTCGTTTGATCACTTTAATCAGCTTGTAAACGTCCGCACTTCTGGAGTCTTGATAATCTCCATACATCACCAGCACGACCTTGGCACTCAGCACACCTTGCATCCAATCTTGGGTTGAAGGTGGGATAAGTAAGGAACTCTGGCTACGATCGTCGTTCATCTTTCTAGATCTGCATCAAGACCTTGCAATTTACTTGCTCAATCTGTTGATTACATGACTGTTTGCTATAAATTCAATATAGGCGATCGCCTTCAAGCTGTCGTCTATATCAAGTTGAAATTTTTACAGTACAAATTGATAGAGTAACCATTCCATCGCGGAGTAGAAGGTTGGCTATAACTTAAGTTAGAATCGGGTGCACTGATTTGTTTGAGAGTACATTGGTTTGTAGTGGCTATCAGAGTAGGTAGTATCATCAGTCAAACATTTCTCTCCCAATAGGGCGGATTCCCAAATCGCTGACGGGGTGACAGGTCGTCTGAAAAGCATACAGGGAGATAACTCTAGACAAATCGCCTCAAAAAAGATAGGGTAAGAAAGCTTCTTACCCAAAAATA